>CAZLCI010000006.1:0-50140 GCA_964558115.1 uncultured Nitrospinaceae bacterium
TTTGTATATAGATACTAGAGTTCCGCCAGATGTGAGCATGATGGAAGTGAAATCTGAGATAGCAGAAGTCCTAGAAAAGGTATCTAAAGATAATGAAGGAATAGATCCACATCTTGAAACAATAATGACAGTTCCTGGAACAGAAATTGATGTAGGTTCACCAGTTTCTCAAGTGGTGATGAAGTCTCACGAGAATGTTTTTGGAGAGAAGCCTGAAATTATCTCTGAAGCTTATATTTCAGATGCAACATATTTAAATCGTTTTGGTGTCCCCACAGTGAATTATGGGCCTGCTGGGAGGCTTCGAACAACTGCTGATAGTAGGTGGGATCCCAATGCGGGTGAGCATGTAAGTATCCAAGATTTGTATGATTGTACTCGAGTATATGTGAGTCTGATTTTGAATGTATGTTCAAAGCAAAGAGAAGAATTTGTGTTTTAGTTTCCGATGTCGAGATTTATTGAAATCTCGACATCGGATTTTTTTTAATTTGGAATGATCGGTAGTAAAATGTGCGAAGGATGATTTGGCCCAGTATGAACTTTTACTTTTTTCCCAAATATTTCAGCTGGTCTATCGACTTTATGGTCATGTTTGAATGGTCCTACTCCAGAATATATTCTTCCAGAGACAGGCATTTCTGGTTGCTCAAAACCAGGATAAACATAGTCTCTTCCTCTAACACTTAAGCCTACTCTGTGTCCTTTTGGTACTACAATAGAAGTTGGCCATATTTCAACATCCAATTCGTATATTTCTCCTGGAGTGAGTAGTTGTTTTTCATCGTGTGTGTGGTAAGGACGGTAGATTTCGCTTTTTTCAGTATCTAATTTTCTGTGAGATGCTCTTAACCAACCCATACCAACAGGAGTATTAGGATCATTTGAACCCTGGAAAGTAATTTCCTTCATATCCGCAGTAAAGATTCTTAGTATAAGAAAAATATCTGCATCCTCTGTTTCTGAAGAGATAAATAATTTGCTTGCTACGGGTCCCGTAATTTCAGTGTCCTCTTGAAGTACATCCGTCATGAACGTGAGCCCATCTCCTAAAGCTTCGTATTCAAGGTTAGATTCTTTTCCCTCTTCTCCTACTGAGAGAGTAGTATTTGAACTATTTAAATAGTATTTAGTCCATTTAGTTCTCTCTAAGGGCCATTCGTTTTCTGATCTAACAACAAATTTTTCCCCAGGATGTCTTATATGGAGAGAAACCTTTGGTTGATCATCCCATCCAGTATTTTCTTCTTTAAGGAAATGTCCAAAGAATTTCTTCTGTAAATCTACCCCGTAATCAGTATAGAAGTGTGTGAAATGATCTAATCCATGTACCTCAAGCCATTTTTGGTCAGATGCAGATTCAAGATATCCTTCAAAGTTTCCTCTAGGATGAAGTCCAACTCCGCCCCAATTTCCTGCTGATAAAAGAGGAACATTTATTTTAGAATAATCTGGCATACGTTCTTTCCAGTAATCGTCTATCAAAGGATGATCTAAGAGGTCTTGACCAAAATTTGTTCGATTGCCGGCTAGTGTTTCTTCTGTAAGAGTATCAGGACCAGAAACCCATTCTCCGTTAATTCTGCTTCTCCAGTCTCGGTTTCCTTGTCCATGTTGTCTCAGCATGACAGTGTCTGTATACCAAGTATTTGCAAAGAGACATAGTATCCCGCCGTGGTGACTTAAGTCACGATAAAGATCCGCTGCACCTTCCCAGACGCACATAGCAGCAAGATGTGATGGTTGCGAAGAGGCTACAAACCATTGATTCATACCAAAATAACTGATTCCATTTAATCCAACTTTCCCGTTACTCCAGTCCTGAGTTCCTGCCCACTCTATACAATCATGAAAATCTTTAGTCTCTCTTGGCGACCAAACCTCCATATATCCGGGTGAGCGGCCAGCTCCCCTAGAATCAACGCGAACTATTGCGTATCCATCAGGTACCCATCTTTCGGGGTCAACTAATTCCCAGTTCATGTACTTGCAGGTAGAACCCGCTAATGATTCAGGAAACTTTTCTGTTAAAACTTTCCACTGATTTGGATAACCATCTTTTAAGTGAAGCCATTTTGCGTAGGGACCATAACTCATTACAACAGGATATTTTCCTTCTCCAACAGGACGATACACATCGCATCGTAAGACGACTCCATCGTCCATTTCGATTGGAACGTCCCAATCTATTTGCATTCCGTCTTGAATCTCACTTTTGTATTTTTCCATAATCAGCCCCATAAGTAAAAAAATAAAATGTTTTTTTGAATTATCCAGTCATTGATGCGCCATCTACTGAAACAATTGACCCGCTCATAAATTCATTTTCTGGGGAAACCAAAAATAAAGCAGTAGCTGCAATATTCACAGGGTCTCCAAATCGTCCAAGAGGGATGCCTTTAATTCTTCTGTCAGCATAATCTTTCTCTTCTTGTATTTTTGTTTTTACTCGGCCACTTGAAACAAGTCCAGGGGCTAAGCAATTTACACGTATTCCCATCGGTCCTAATTCCATTGCTAAAGATTGTGTTAAAAGCTCAACTGCAGCTTTTGTGCCACAATATAAAGATCTTTCCGGTCTCGCTCGATGACCTGAAATGGAACCCATCATGAGTATGTCTCCACTCTTTTGTTGTGACATTGTTTTCGCAGCTTCCCTTGAACTGAAATAGAAGGATTTTGTATTTACTTCAAACATTGTGTGAATCTCTTCGTCGGTTACTTCAAGGATAGGCTTGAAATTCCTAGTTCCTGCACAATTAACGAGAATGTCTAAACCTCCAAGAAATTTCACTCCGTCATCGACTGCAATGCTACCTTGCTCAGATTTGGAGAAATCATACCCTTTGCCATCTGAACGAACCCCTGATGCAGTGCATCTATTTATTGTTTCATTTAATGCTTCTAAATTACCTCCTCCAACTGCCCATACATCAGCACCTTCTGCTGCAAATCGAGCAGCAATTTCTGCGCCCATGCCAGAAGAAGAGCCAGTTACAATAGCCTTTTTCCCTTCCAATTTTTTGTCGGTCATATATGCTCCATTAAACCTTGAAATATATTGTCATTTTTTATGGTCAACGTTTATTTTGAGATTAAAAAACATATCTAATAAATAAATGTTTTGCTAGTTATAATTAAAAAAAATATGATGTTGTCTTGAATTTCCTAAAAGATTAGAATCAAGTCATATATTTATTACAACTGAATATTTTAGAGAAATTGGCTTCCGAATTTTATGAATTTTTTAAATTCTACTCATTAAGTCGATTTTTCATAAAAGATTTAGGACTGTTTCATTTTATGAAAGAGGCAAATAGTATCTTGCAATCTGATTTTATTAAGTCGTTGAAAAATCTGAAGCACGAAAAAATCAGGACTTTGATTTTTGTCTCCGCTGCGGTGATTCTCGGGTTTTTTGTATTATACCCACTAGGAATACTCTTCAAAAGAAGTCTGTATGATTACACTGCAAATGCTTGGACTTTGAAAAATTATTTTACTTTTTATACTGACCCAGAATTATACTCTGCGTTTTGGAACACTTTAAAACTTGCTTTTGCAACTTCTATTTTTTCACTTCTAGTTGCTTTGCCCATGGCTTGGGGCGTTTCCAGAACTGATATGCCATTCAGGCAGACATGTCGATCTATGGTTGTGCTCACTTTTGCCACTCCTAGTTTTTTAGGTGCAATAGGTTGGATAGTCTTGTTAGGTCCACGTGCTGGAATTGTGAACCAAATTACAATGGGATTGTTTGGTCTTGAAGAACCTTTATTTAATATTTTCAGTTTTGGAGGTATGGCTTTTGTAATGGGCTTGTTTGTGTATCCTTTCATGTTTTTTTCTGTTGTTTCAGCTTTAGATAATATGGATCCTAATTACGAACAATCTGCAAAAATTTTAGGTTCAAGCACTTTAAGAGTTATTATGACAGTTACTCTTCCTATTGTTACACCTGCTATCTTGTCTGGATTAATTTTAGTAATCTTGGAAAGCTTTGTAGTGTTTGGAGCTCCGGCAATAGTTGGAAATCCTGCTTATATACATACTCTTTCTACCCAGGTATACAATCTATTTTCTGATGATCCTCCGCAATTTCATATGGCCGCAACGGCTGCAACTCCAATAGTAATTGTCACTGCTATATTATTGATTTTTCAACGCTCATATTTAGGAAGAAGACAGTTTATTACTGTTACTGGAAAATCCCCGCAGCCAGAATTAATTGAAATAGGGAAATGGAAATATGTTTTATCTGCTTTTTCTTTAATTGTGGTTTTTGTAAGTATCGGAATGCCTACTCTAGCACTGTTTCAGGCATCTATTGTAAAAGTTTGGGGCAATTTTCCTACTTTTGACAATCTTACGTTAGATAATTATATTGATTTATTCACATCTAACAGAGACATTGTACTTAGAGCTTTCTTGAATAGTTTTATCTTGGCTATTGGTGCTGCATTTGTATGTATTGCATTTACTTTCGTTATGGCTTGGATAATTGAAAGGACTACAGTTCCTGGAAGAGAATTTCTTTCTTTGCTTTCTATGATCGGAATGTCTTTCCCGGGTGTTGCTCTAGGAGTAGCGTTAGTTATTGCTTTTGCGGGTAAGCCTTTTTTCTTATATGGAACATTATGGTTGTTTTTGGTTGGGTATTTCGTGAAAGGTACCCCAATTGCATTTATGTTCGCAAGATCTTCTCTAAAACAAATACATGAAGAACTAGAGCATTCTTCGCGTGTTTTAGGTGCTGGTTGGTTGAAGACCATGAAAGATATTACATTGCCGCTTATGAAGAAGGGTCTTTTTTCCGTAGGAACTATTATTTTCTGTATGAAATTTCGTGATATGGCAACTTCAATAATGCTGTATACCGGTGGTTTGGAAGTTATTTCTATTTTGATTTTTGAATTCGTGGAAGAAGCTGAGATGGGTACATTAGGTGCTCTTACTTTTATTGTGATGTGTATTAATTTGACTCTTGTTGCTCTTTCCAAAAAATTAGTTGGAAAGGGCGCATTCGAAATGTGAGGTGAAAATTGCCTGATCTATTTATTGACAACGTGACTAAGGAATTTGAAGAGACAGTAGCATTAAATAATTTCTCTCTAAAAATTAAAAATGGCGAGGCTGTAGTTCTTTTAGGTCCTAGCGGATGCGGGAAGACTACTTTGCTTAAGACTATTGCCGGGTTCTTGAAACCTGATCAGGGACAGATTCGTTTGGGAGACAAGATTGTATCTGATAATCACGAAATTCTTCCTCCTGATAAACGAGAAATGTCAATGGTTTTTCAATCTTATGCTATTTGGCCACATAAGACAGTTTTTCAGAATGTGGCTTATGGATTGGAAGTTCGAAAAGTGCCAAAAAGTGAGTTATCTGAGAGGGTGCATAACGCACTCTCAATGGTACAGCTTGATGGATTGGAGCATAGGTATTCGACTGAACTATCCGGTGGACAGCAGCAGCGTGTCGCACTAGCAAGAGCTTTTGTTGTTGATCCATCCCTTCTTCTATTAGATGAACCTCTCTCTAATTTAGATGCAAATTTGAGAGTAGAGATGAGAGAGGAACTGTCAGATCTCCATAACAGGATAGGGATCACTTTTATATATGTAACTCACGATCAAGAAGAAGCTATGGTTTTAGGAGATAGAATAGTACTTATGGATCATGGATTAAAAGTTCAGGAAGGAACCCCTGAAGATCTTTATGAAAGACCTGTTAATACATTTGCAGCAAGTTTTATTGGTACTTCTAACATTTTCTCTGGAGAGGTGATTGAAGAATCTAGTGACAATTCTGTTGTTATGAAAACAGATCTTGGTCCTATAACTGTTCAACAACAATTAGCAAACATTAAAGGTAAAGAAGGTACTTTTTGTATTCGTCCTGAATGGGTGAAATTTCACAATAATATATCAACAGGAGCAGTGAACTCTTTTAATGTGAAAGTTTTAAAAAAACAATACTATGGAAAATATAGTCGTTATACGGTTGGAATAAATGATAAAGAAATTTCTGTTGAAACTACTTTTGATAGTGAAGTTTCAATCGGCGACGAAATTTCTATGGAATTTCCGCCAGAGTATTGTGTTTGTTTGAGACAATAAATTTTGTTTTCTTTTAAACTAAGGGGGTATAAGAATGTTTAAAAAAGTGTCTTTAGCATTATTTGCATTACTTTTTTCAGTCAGTTGTATTGGATTGAATCAAGTTAATGCCGCATCTGAAAAATTGATTCAAGATGCAAAGAAAGAAGGTAAAGTCGTTTTATATCATAGTCTTAGTCGTAGAGTGTTAAAAAAATTGGTTAAGGGTTTTGAGAATAAATACGGTATTAAAGTTAAGTGGACCAGAAAAGGAACTGGCGGAATTATAAGAATGGTAACCGCCGAGAAAATGGCTGGTGCTCTTAAATGTGACATAGTTTCTACTGGTGATCCTACAGTTTTTATAAGATGGCAGAAAGAAGGTTTGTTGAAGAAGTATGTTACTGCAAATACTTCCTCTTTTCATAAAGGATTGGCAAATCCAGAAGGTTGGATAACTCCATCTAGAACAACAATTGGTTCGATGGGGTACAATACAAAGAATGTTAAAGACTCTGAAGCACCAAAAAGCTGGAAAGATGTTCTAGACCCAAAATGGAAAGGTCGACTGGCTATCGTTGATCCTAGAAAAAGTGGTCCAGCAAGGTGGTGGATGGCTGGAATGGTGAAACGTTTTGGTTGGGAATATTTTCAAGAACTAGCAAAAAACAAACCTCTTTTATTGAAAGCTACTTCTACTGCCGCACTTGCTTTGATTAATGGTGAAGCAGACGTTCTAGTCATAGCAAATGAACATGATCTTGTAAGAAGAAAAGCAAAAGGACAGTCTGTATCTCCTGTTTATCCAAAAGAGGGAATCTCGAAAAAGACTAGTCCTGTAGCTATTTGTGCAAATCCACCAAATCCGAATGCTGCAAAATTATGGATAGATTGGGAAAGTTCTGCAAAAGTTCAAGCTCTTATGACAAAAGATGGTGGGTATCCTCCAACGAGAACAGACGTTAAGTCATACCATCCTAGAGATCCAAAGCTTACTGCTCCAGAAAATCTTCTTGCATTTAGTCAGAAGAATTTCATTAAAAACAAAAGAAAAATGCTTAAGAAATTTGGAAAAATTATGAAAGGTATGAAGGTTCGTATTTACAAGAAGAAGAAAAAAAAGAAAAAGAAGTAGTAATGTAAAAATTGTAATTTCATAAAATTAGTTTTTTCGTCGTGTTAACCTGGGCAGTTTTTTTACTGTCCAGGTTAACTTTTCAATATTTTTCCAATTGTATTCGAGATGTTATTTTTTAATTCAAATTATATTCTTAATATTGAATTGTTTTGTTCTTCTCGAAAGGAGTATTTCTATGAACGAAGAAACATTAGAAGAAAAAGTCCAAAAAGCTAAAGAAAAGATTCTTCCCGTTTGGGATCAGGCAACTCCAGATACAAGTCTAGTAAATTTTGCGATTGAATGGGATCATGAATATGAAGAGTTGTACAGATCTTCGGGGTGGGGTTTTTTCTCTGCAGATAAACCTAGACATTTAGATCATAAGACAAGAGAGATGATTGTATGTGCTCTCCTAGCTTTCAGAGATAGGCCTGGTGCATATCAACATGCAAAAAATGCCTTGAGGCAGGGGGCTACAATTAATGAACTTATGGAAGTGTTTTCAGTTGCAGTTTTTCCTGGTGGTGGACCAACCAGAGTGGTTGGATTAGAAGGACTGAGAAAAATAGTTCAAGAGGAAGATGGCCATACACCTTTAGAAAGAGCTCCTAAGACTGATTCAGATAAAGATGAAGATTATTCGAATGAGTCAAGAGAAGAAAAAGTTGATAGAATCACAAAAAAAATCCATGCAGATATGGGTTATGAGGATGAAAATATATCGTTTGGAGTGGAATTAGACCCTGATTTTTTTGAGGTTTATTCGAAGGTTTACTGGGGATTTTTTGAACAGGAAAGATGTCATTTAGATCCGATTGTAAGGGAGATGGTTCTTCTTGTAGTGATGACTTTCAGAGGTCTAAGGGAAGAAGCATATCAGCATGCGAAGAAAGCTTTGAGACTTGGAGCTACTATAAATCAACTTTTAGAATGTCATGAAGTATGTATTCCTCCAGCTGGTCTAGGTCAATTACATGAAGGTTTAAGAACATTGAGGATTATTTCTGAGGAAATGAAAAACGAAAGCTAAGTTTTGTGATTTCAGAATTTAAGAAAGGAAGAAGAAATGAACAGCGAAAGTTATGAAGAAAAAGCATCAAGAGTAGCAGAGATTTTCAGAAAAGAAAGAGATGGAACAACCGGTCATGATAATCTACTTTCTTTCGGCGCTAATCTAGATCCAGATTATTGGGAAGCGTATAGGTATAATGGTTGGGGATTTTTCACTCCTCAAAATAAAAGACATTTAGATCATATGACAAGAGAAATGATTGTATGTGGTGTACTTTCTTTTCGTGATAGGCCTGGAGTCTATGTACATGCAAAAAATGCATTGAAAGAGGGAGCAACACTTAATCAATTATTGGAAGTTTTTGAGGTGGCTCTTTTTCCCGGAGGTGGACCTTCAAGGATGGTAGGACTGGAGACTTTGAAGAGAATTGTAGATGAAGATCCGAGTCTGGTTACTGAAAAACGTCCTTGGAGATTTGATGCAGAAGAAGTAGCTCGAAATGTTCCAGAAAATGAGACAAAAAAAGAAAAAATTAAAAGAGTTACCGATACGATAGAGAAGGCAAACGGGTATGTGGATGAAGCGATTGCATTTGGAGTAGAACTCGACCCAGACTATTTTGATATTTATTCTAGGATGCACTGGAATTTCTTTGAAGAAAAAGAAGGGTTTTTGACTCCAATACAAAGAGAACTTATAGTCATGGCAGTTTTTGCTTTCAGGGGGTTTAGAGAAGAATTATATTTTCATTCGAAAAAAGCACTTCGTTTAGGAGCTTCAATGGAGCAATTGCTTGAATGCTTTCAAGTTTGTGTTCCTCCTGGTGGCATTGCTTTGTTGCACGAAGGATTAAGGACACTTAAGAAGATTCACGATGAGGGTTGATGAAAAGAAATTATGGAATATGGACAGTTAGCTGTAATTTTTGGATTGATAACTGCTCTGCTAACAGCATTTTTTCAGATTGTTGTTAGGAAGGGGAAGGATTCTGGCAATGCCCTAACAGGAGTCTTGATTGGGCTTATAGTCAATTTCCCGATTATGGTTGCTCTTTCTTATTTTACATGGCAGCCAGAATGGTTTCATGCAAAAGCTATAATGATTTTTGCTGCTACTGGTATTTTTGGTCCTGGGTTGGGTAGATTCTTCTTGTTTATGTCTCTGCACAAAATTGGTGTAGCTATTACATCTCCGTTGCTTTCTTGCACTCCTCTATTTAGTGCTGCTTTAGCATTTGGACTCTTAGGAGAGAGACCGGATATTTATATTTGGATAGCTACCTTTGCTGTCTTTTTTGGGTGCCTTGTAATCACATTTAAAAGAGAAGACTTCCCTGATTGGAAACCGCGTTACTTGTGGCTTCCAATTTTGGCTGTTCTTTCTTTTTCTGTAGGAAATGTTTTGCGTAAACATAGCTTGAATGTTTTGCCTGCCCCGATTTTTGGAGGTACGATTACTTACATTTCGGCAATGTCCAGTCTTTTTTTGTTGTCTATTTTTCTGCCGCCAAATATGAAACCAAATTTTAAGTTGAGAAAAGGTTGGGCCTTTTGGGGTTTTTGTGGGTTTATAAATATGCTTGCTTTTATCTGTAGATGGATAGCAACAAAATATGGGGATCTAACCGTAGTTATTCCTTTATTTGCTTCTTCTTCCATTTTTGCACTTTTTCTTAGTAGTTTTCTACTTCGTGATTTGGAGAAGGTTACCAAGTGGAGCTATATTGGAACGATCTTAATAGTTTTAGGAGTGGTTTTGATAGGGATAAGTTCGTTCTAGTCTTCTAGTCTAATGCGATAGATTCTAAAGTATTTTTAAATTTGTATTTTCGGAATAGAGTATTATTTCTGCATAAAAGTTTGTGAATACTCACATAGATTCACGATGAGAGAATTTGGAGAGATATGGAAAATGTACAGTTGGCATTTATCTTTGCTTTGGTTACAGCAGTCTTCACTGCATCTTTCCAGGTTTTAGTTAGAAAGGGTAGGGAGTACGGAAACGCATTAACCGGTGCATTAATAGGAATTTTTGTTAATTTTCCAATTTTAATTTTAGTCTCTTTTGTTACTTGGGAACCAGAATGGTTTAATTTAAAAGCAATAGGGTACTTCATCGCTACTGGAATTTTTGGAACTGGCTTAGGTAGATTCTTCCTTTTTATGTCTTTACATAAAATTGGTGTTGCCATTACGTCACCACTTCTTTCTAGTATTCCCCTTTTTAGTGCGGTATTTGCTTTTGAGCTTTTGGGTGAAAGGCCAAATCTTTATATATGGATTGCTATTATTTCTGTTTTTGTAGGATGTCTCGTAATCACTTTTAAAAGAGAAAATTTTCCAGATTGGAGACCCCGATATTTATTGTTTCCTTTTTTTACAATCCTGTCTTTATCAATAGCAAATATTTTTCGAAAGATGAGCTTAAATGTTTTACCAGAGCCAATATTTGGAGGGACGGTGACATATGGGTCTGCGATGCTGACTCTTTTAGTTTTATCTTTTTTCTTGCCAAAAAAAATCAAGCCTGTATTTAATTCAAAAAAAGCTTGGATCGCATATGGACTTTGCGGACTTGTCAATCTTATGGCATTTGTTTGTAGGTGGACAGCTACAAACTATGGAGATGTAACCATAGTAGTTCCTCTGTTTGCCTCATCATCTTTTTTTGCACTTTTTCTTAGTAGTGTTTTCCTGCGTAAAATGGAGCAGATTACAATTTGGTCTTATGTAGGAACTATTTTGATAGTTTTAGGTATAGTATTAATTGGAGTCAGTTCGTTTTAGTTTTCCTCTATTATAAGGAGATAAATAAATGGATGAGAGCAAAGATCAGATACTTCCTTTTGTTGATTCAGATCCAAATGTTAAAGAAAGGATTGATAGAGCTATTGATATTCGTAAATCCATGGGGATTTATGGGAAAGGAGGACAGTCTGAACGTGGTGCATGGAATTTTTCTCCTACCCATGCCCAAGTAATCTTTGAATATTGTTTTGGTATGGTATGGGGACAACCTAATTTATCTTTAAAAGAGAAGGAAATTATCGTTATTAGTGCGCTTGCTGCGCAACAATTAGATGAGGAAGTTGAATGGCATGTCCAAAGCGCCCTAAATCTAGGTCTTGAATCTGATGAAATAATAGAAGTAATAGCTCAATTGAGTCCCTATATAGGTCTCCCTAAAACGAATCACGCTTTCAAGTCAATGCTTCGGGCTTTCAAAAAAGTTGGAATTAGTAAGTACGATGATATAGGTGATAATTCCAAAGCTACTCAAGATCAATTAGAAGCAGAGAAAGCAGGAGATAGATTGCTCTCGCAAGTTGAGCTTAATCCTAATGTAAAGGAAAGAATAGATAAAGCGATTTCTGTTCGGCAAAAGATTGGAATATATGGTACTGGAGGACAAGGACATGATGGTTTTTACACAATTTCTCCTGCACACAATCAGGTTATTTTTGAATATTGTTTTGGTATGATTTGGAATCAATCGCTTCTTGATTTGAGAACAAGAGAATTGATTGTCATTGCTGCTTCTACAGCGAATCAGTGTGATAATGAACTAGAGTGGCATGTTCGCAGTGCATTGAACGCAGATTTAAGCAGAGATGAAATTATAGAAGCAATTACTCAATGCAGTCCCTATATTGGACTTTCTAAAACTAACCAGGGTCTTCGTGCAGCTAAGAAAGCATTTGATTCGTTGGATGAAGATTCAGATTAAGGGTTTAGTGCAAAATCTGTTTTTTCTTTTTCAGCAGGTTTTAAATTATTTTTTTCAGGATAGAGCCAAACCAAGAATAGGGAGCATACTCCAAAAAAGAAACTGAACATGAATGCAGCGTGGTAAGTTCCTGTTAGATCGTGTATTGCTCCGCCAAGGAAACTGCCTGTAGCCATTCCTAAACTTGCGCCAGTTGCGAAAGTTCCAAATAAAATTCCGACTCTTTTCTTTCCATAGTAGTCTCGAGTAACAATAGGATACATTGTCCCATGTCCGCCTAATCCTAAACCTACAAAAGAAGCGATAAGGAGCATGGTTGTAAAGTTTGGATTGAAAAGCAATAAAGGTACCGGCAATGTTTGACAAGTAAGTGAGATAAAAAGAGACCATTTTGCACCTATACGATCAGAGATAATTCCAGCTACGATTCTTCCTATAAGTGCCCCAAGACCAATCATTCCTAAAAGGGTTGCAGCTTCAAGTCGAGGCACTCCGGATTCAATAGCAAAAGGAACTAAGTGAACAATGATTACTGAGTGACAGATACAATCGCAACTGTGACTCCCTAAGATAGACCAAAAAGATCTATGTTTCATAATGACTTTCATTCCCTTTGTTGATTCACTTAAAATATTTTCTTCAGGAGGGGATTCCTGTGTGTCGGTTGTTTTTTCATTTTTTCTGCTGAATAAAATGATAGCTAATGTTGGTATTGAAAGAACAAAAAATACGGAGGCGAGAACTATATACGAAGGTCTCCATCCGTAGTGAATGATGAGGTATCCAACTACTGGTGTAATAACAAGAATTCCTAGACCACCACCTGATCCAGCAATGCCAGTAGCCAAACCACGTTTATAATCAAAAGTTTTTTGGATGTAAGCGAAGATTGGAGTATTTAGAGCGCTTCTGCTTAATCCCGCTAAAACACCTATGTAAATGTAAAATTCCCATATGGTATTTAAGGTTGATGCAAGAAAAAGAGATACTCCACTGAGGAGCATTCCTATTAGGATAATTTTTTGTGCTCCATATCTGTCTGACAATTCTCCGGTAAGAATAGCTGCAAAAGAACCAATGATCATGTAGATAGAATACGCAGAAGAAATACTAGTTCTCGACCATTGAAACTCACCTTCTAGAGGTTTGATGAATATTCCAAAATTGAAATTCAGAAAAGATGTAGCAGATAACAAAAGAAAGCAATATACAATAATAGCGTATTCGTTGGGTGTGAAAATATATTTTCTATTATTCATTCAGAACTTTCTTGAGAAAAAATTAAAAGAAACTTCACGAGAACTGAGCGTATGGGTTATCCTATTGCTAATTTTTAAATAAAAACAAGTCAAAACAATTATTAGTTTGAATATTTTCAAACTTTTTAACGGGGGATGATTTATGTCAGGTCGAGAAATAAAAGTAGAGGGATTTTGTGACCCAAAATATTCTTCTGTAAAGGATGAGTTTTACGAAAATTTTGCTACTAGAAATGAAATAGGTTCTGCTGTCTGTGTCTATGAAGGTGGAAATAAAGTAGTTGACTTATGGGGTGGCTATCGCGATGAAGATGGAACGCAGCCTTGGACGGAAGATACCATTACATTAATGTCCTCTATTGCAAAAAGTATGTCGGCTTTGTGTGTGCATGTTTTGGTCGATAGAGGCATGGTTTCCTTGGATTCTCCCGTTTCTGAATATTGGCCTGAATTTGGACAAGTTGGAAAAGAAAATATCTTAATAAGACAGACGATAAGTCATCAGTGTGGAGTGATTTTTTGTGATAATGCTAAAGAAGGAGATTTTTTTAGATATCCCGCTCAGATTAATGCCATTGAGTTACAGGAACCCGCTTGGGAACCTGGAAGTAGAGCAGGATATAATTCTATAAATTTTGGATTTATTCATTGCGAGATAGTGAGACGTGTGACTGGAAAAACAGTGGATCAGTTTATTAGAGAAGAAATCACAGGACCTTTGGGCGCAGAATATAATATTAGATTGACTGGACGTGAACTTGCTCTCGTAGCACCTATGCACAGGAATCTAGACAATAAATTTTGGGAGATGGCGGAAAAAGAAGGATCGAATTTAAACAGGTCTTGGAAAAGTAGACCTAAAAATATTGATCTCACAAATGCCCATGAGAATAGAGTTGGCTTAAATCCTTCTTCTGGTGGTCATGGCAATGCAAGAGGTATAGCAAGGGTATATGCGATGCTTGCAAATAATGGTGAGTTAGATGGCATTAGAATTCTAAAACCTGAAACAGTGGAAGCTTTATCTACAGTTCAATGGGAAGGAATTTGTGCTATGACTGATCGTCCTAGGCGCTTCGGACTAGGCTTCTTGCATAATTCTCCTCCTATGTTGCCTATGGGTGCAAATATGAAAGCATTTGGTCATGCAGGTTCAGGAGGTGCTTATACATTTTGCGATAGGGAAAATAATCGAGCTTTTGGTTATTGTACAAACATCCAGCCCGAGGGAAATCCCCCCGGAGATAGATGTCGGTCTCTTGTGATTGCAGCTTTTGGTTCCATAGAGGATTGGGAACCGCCAAAAGGGTCTTGATTTTATTCTGGTTTATAACCTTCTTCGTAAAAAGCTCCGCTTTTTTCTCCATCAGTAGCGTCGCCAGCTATGAAATAAGTTGTATCTTTTGAAGCAAGGTAGATAGCATCTTCCTCTTCTGTAGTCACGCAATAGTGTTCAGAATTTGCAGGTATATGAATTAGATCGCCTGGTCCAGCAATACCTTCTTCGTCATTTACTTTATATTTTAATCTTCCTTTGATTACAAAGTTGAACTGTTCATTTGGATGAGTATGAAGTCTGGAGCCAGTTCCTTTAGGTTTGTTGACATATACAATTTGTATATTTTCCCCTTTCACAGCGGCGCCTTCGGAAGTTGAATAGTGCGGTCCTATCATATATGCTTCCATTTCTTTCATGCGGAATAGATGCTGTCCTTTTCCTGTTTCTGTAACAAGTTCATTTGTTTTTTCATGTATGTTCTCGAAATCATTCATTTTTTTCTCCATATATTTTGTTTTGTCGAAATCTAAATAGAAAAATTCATAAATCTTTTGGTCCCTTTAATTAAATGTGTATTGGATTATACAAAATAGTATTGATTCCACATAATACTCCCATTCATTTAATTTTAATTTCTCAACTTCCTTTTGGGTATTATGAAAAAAAAGTTTTTCTTCTACGGTTGGACAATAGTTTCATTAATCTTTTTCTGTATGGCCTATTCAGTTGCTGTGCGTTTTTCTTTTTCAATTTTTCAAACTTCACTCATTGAAGAGTTTGGCTGGGGAAGGGGAGTGTTGGGGTCTGCCTATGCCATTATGTTAGGAACCTATGCCATAACATGTCCTTTTACGGGAAGATTGTTTGACACTAAAGGGCCGAGGTTTGTTTTGCTTTGGGGTCCTATTTTTTATGGTGTCGGAATGCTTCTTAGTTCTTTGATTACTGAACTTTGGCATGTTTTTGTTTTTCCCTCTCTATTGGTTGGTTTAGGCATAGCAATGAGTGGGTTCCCTATATACAGTGCGTTAATTCCAAAATGGTTTAATAAGAAAAGAGGAATAGCTACAGGTATTGCACTTTCTGGTAGTGGTATAGGTATGTTGTTGCTGATTCCTTTGATTGAATATTCGATTTCTATTTTTGGTTGGAGATGGACATATTTAATTTTAGGTTCTTCAGTTCTCTTTTTTCTTTTTCCGATAGTGTATTTTTTTCTTTACAATAAACCTGAAGACGTCGGACAAAAAATTGATGGAGTAGAATCTGCAGATAATTCTATTACTGAAGAAGTTAAAGAGGATGAAAAAGATAGACCGAGTTTCCTAGAAATATACAAAAAACTTAAAAATAATAAAAATTTTTGGGTGCTTGCTATTACAGTGTTTTTGATTGGTTTGAATAATAATATGATCTTTAGTCAACTTCATCTTTACCTCACCGATGTTAAATTTTCTAGTTCCTCTTCTGCATTAATTTTTGGTTCTGTCGGATTTGTAAGGATAGTAGGAAGTATCGTGATGGGCTGGTGTAGTGATTATATAGGAAGACCTAATGCTCAATCTTTGTCTGCATTGCTTACAGGAATTGGGATACTTGTTTTGATGTGTTTTGTTTTTGTTGGAAATTCTTTTTATCTTGCATTCTTATACATACTGATTTTTGGCATTGGACTTGGTGGAATGACGTCTTGTTATTCCGCAATGGCTGCAGATTCTTTTAAAGGAAATTCGCTTGGTTCGACTATGGGATTTCTAGAAGTTTTTTTTGGTTTGGGAGGAGTTCTTGGGCCACCGTTTGCAGGTTTTGTTTTTGATTTCACAGGGAGTTATCTCTTTCCTTTTATGACTATTGTCATTGGAATGATTGTTGTGATTTTCTTTACGTTAGTAGTTTATAAAGACCCCAACAAAAAGATTTCAGTTTGAAAATATAAATTTTAATTAGAAGGAGTAGTCTATGCTGAATTTTAAAATTGAAAATGAAGAGAAGTATGATGATGAACATCACGTTGCAAATATTGTAGGTCAATTTGAAGAAGGTGATGTGACAGTTGCTTGTTGGGAACCTGGACAAACTAGTCCAATTCACGCCCATCCATATCTTACTGAAATTTATTTTTGCGTAAAAGGTGGTGGAAAAATGACAACTGATGACAAAGTAGTAGATATGGTCCCTGGTGATTTTGTTGTGCATCCCCGCGGAGAAGTACATGAATATGAGAATGGTAGTAAGCGGTCGGTTCTTTATAGGATTCGCTACGGCGAAGCTAGAGATTTCTCAGCTGTACGTAAAAATTGGAGAGACAATCCTGATGTTGAGAAGTAATATGAATCATAGGCCAATTAATTATCTTTTTGGAGAAATATGATGACAAACAAGCATATGGAAATTGTAGATTGGGACGACGCCCCTGTTGAACTAAATCATTATCCTGCTGGGATTTCTGTGACTGGTGGCAAAATGATTTTCTTGTCTGGAGTAACTGCAGCACCCGCATATCATAGTCATCCTCATGTGGCTGAAGAATTTGATAAGATGCCACAAGATATGGAAGGACAAACTCGTGCAGCACTAGAAAAGGTAAAGAAAAGTCTAGAGTCAGTCGGAGGTTCTATGAGTGACGTTGTCGATACAGTTTGGTTTTTGAGGGATATGACAACACAAGAAGAGATGAGAAAAGTCAGAAGAGAATTCTTCGGAGATCACCGACCTTCTTCAACTACAGTGCAAATTGTGAGGACGGCGACAGATCCAAGGTGTTTAATAGAAATTAAAGTTGTAGCTGTAGTAGATGCGTAATTTTTTATCGGATAAGCCCATAGATTTTATCCGGTTTTATTAATATCGCAACTGCATCTTGTTTGACCATTGCGTTATCGTATTCTTGCCAGTTCGGGTGCTCTGAGTCGCCACACACATTGAATAGGTCTCTCAGGAGTAATCTGGTATGTTCGGGATCTGAGTTGTGGTAGTCAAACAATTGCGCTTCTCCCTCTATATTGATCCACTCTCTCCAGTCATTTGTGACTACAAGTAGAGAACAATTTGAATTATGTCTCAAATTTCGGACTTTTGTAGATTTTCCTCTTACTGCAACAAATGCTGCTTTTCCTTTAAATGCTCCGCAAACGATAATGCTAGAATGTAATGCTCCATTTTTTTGTTTTGTCGTAATCACGCCTCTATGATTTTCTTTTAAAAAGTATTCTATTTGTTCGAATTTCATTTTCTAACTCCATTTTTATTTTTTGTTGCAAGATAACGTGTTATTTTTTTTGTTCCATTTGGAGGATAATTCTAAAGATTTTTCAATTTCAGATGGGTTCATTATATTTTTTATATTTTTTCTCATTTTTTTTGCAAAGTTATTCTTTTTATAGCTAGCAATATCAAGCCACATAAGAGCAAGAACAAGATTCTTTTTTGTTCCTTCTCCTTTTTTATACATAAGCCCTAGTCTAACTTGGGCGAGAACATATCCTTGTTTTGCTGATTCTTTGCAATATTCAAAAGATTTCTTAATGTTTTTTTTAACACCGTGTGCTCTACGATAAACCGTACATAAACGGTATTGGGCCTCAGAATTTCCATTTTCAGAAAGCGTTCGCCATTTTTCAAGTGCAGTTGTATAATCGCCTGCTTTATATGCTTCTAACGCGATTTTAGATTCATGTTCTTCGGTTCTAGATTCAGAAAATCCGTATGTTGAACAGGTAAGTATTAGAAAAAAAGAAGCAAGTAAAACTTTTATCATTTAATTTTCTTCCATTTATTAGATGTTTGCATTCTAAAGCATTTGCATCATAAAAAAAATAACTTCATCCACAAGATTGGATTTCATGTTACTTGACTTTCTGCACCCTAATATTCTTGCGCTTCTTTCAGCAACCTTTATTTCATTTGCAAGAGTGGCCCAGCGCTATGCGGTAGTCAGAATGAGTGCACTTTTTGCAAATTTAGTCATGGCAATTGTCACTGCACTTTTTGGATGGATATTTTATTCTGTTGATATCCCAGCATTAAATATTACCTATGAAGGTGTTTTATGGTTTATGGCAGTGGGTTTTTTTGGTGCATTTGCGGGTCGATATTGTAATCTTCTTGCTCTTAGCCTAACTGGACTTGCTAGAGCAGCCATTGTTGCTCAAACTGTATTGATTTGGTCTGCTTTATTTGCGGTGTTTGGTCTTGAGGAAGAGATGACATTGCCTATTGGACTAGGTACTGCTTTGATTATGTTTAGTTCGATGATGATTGTTTATGATGGAAAGTCATCTGGGAAAATAAGGATTCCCGTCTATTATTATCTTGTGCCCGCGCTTTCTGCGCTTATGTATGCGTTTGCTCATCTGACGGGTAAGGTTGCTTTTTCTATAATTGATTCATCTTCTTTTGGCATGGCTATTTCTAACACTACTTCTTTAAGTTTATTGATTTTCATGATTCCATTTCACCAGACTGGCAGATTAAAAGAATGGGATAAAAAAGGTTTCTTTATGCTTCTTTTCGGAGCAGTCTCCCAGTCTTTTGGAATTTTATGTTTTTGGTCTGCGATGAAATCCGGAAATATTACGCAAATTATTCCATTGAGTCGCCTATCTCTCCTTTTGATTGTTTTCATGACTTGGTATTTCTTCAGAGAACAGGAAAAACTAACTTATCGCGTTTTTGTAGGTGCCGTATTGGCTCTTGTAGGTGCTTACGGTGTTGTGTATGGAAGGTAGAGTTTTGTTTCTAATGCAAATCAAAATTCTATAAATCTGTTAATTCTTTCTAGGAAAGTAGAGTAAATTTTATGCTATTAGATTTTTTTCATCCGAATATTTTAGCTCTCCTTTCTGCAATATTTGTATCTTGTACGAGGTTAACTCAGCGTTATGCATTAGAACGAATAAGCGAGTTTTGGATTAATCTGATTTTTGCGGTCATCACTGGTATTTTTGGTTGGTTTTTCTATTTTCTAGATATCGTTCCACTTTTATTTCCTTGGGAAGGTATTTTCTTGTTTATGGCCGTAGGTTTCTTTAGCCCCTTTGCAGGTCGTTACATCTATCTTATCGCAATTAAACTTACTGGATTGGCTCGGTCTACCATTGTAGCGCAGACGGTTCTTGTTTGGTCAGCCCTATTTGCTGTTTTTGTGCTTGGGGAAGGAATGACTTTTCTGAATGTCATAGGTACAGGGTTGATTATGTTTAGTTCTATGCTTGTGGTTTATGATGGGAAGTCAGCTGAAAAGCGAAAGATTCCGATCTATTATTATCTTGTTCCTGCCCTATCTGCTCTTATGTATGCATTTTCACATTTAATTGGAAAAACCGCATTTATATTTATCCCGTCTTCTACCTTTGGAATGGCAATATCCAATACAACGTGTTTGAGTATCCTCCTTGTTATGCTTCCGTTTCGTAAAGTTACTGTCTTGGAAAAAGGTAGTAAGAAAGGGTTTATCTTTATCTTGCTTGGTTCCGTTACACAGTCCCTTGCTATACTCTGTTTTTGGTCTGCAATGAAATTAGGAAGTATGACTCAAGTTATTCCTTTGAGCCGATTATCGATACTTCTTATCGTTTTTTTGACTTGGCTTTTCTTTAGAGAAGAAGAAAAACTTACGTATCGAGTTTTTGTTGGCGCAGTATTAGCTTTAGTTGGCGCTTGCGGCGTTGTCTATGGAAGGTAGACAGAATTTATGTTATTAGATTTTTTTCATCCTAACATTCTTGCTCTCCTCTCAGCAATTTTTGTGTCTTTTACGAGATTGTCTCAGCGATATGTCGTAGACAGAATGAGCGCATTGTTTGCCAATTTTATTTTGGCGATAGTTACCGCTACTTTCGGATGGCTTTTTTATTCTATGGATATAGTTCCAGTTTCATTTCCATGGCAAGGTATATTTTTCTTCATGGCTGTAGGACTTTTTGGTCCATTTGCCGGGCGATATATTAATCTTATTGGCATTAAACTTACAGGATTAGCCCGTTCTACGATTGTTGCGCAGACAGTACTAATTTGGTCAGCTCTTTTGGCTGTCTTTGTGCTAGGTGAAAATATGACCATTTTGAAAGCGATAGGTACAGGATTCATAATGTTGAGTTCTATGCTCATTGTTTATGATGGAAAAAATGTTGGAAAGAAAAAAATTCCTATTTATTATTATCTTGTACCAGCACTTTCTGCACTTATGTATTCCTTCTCTCATTTAAGCGGAAAAACTGCATTTTCTTTTATTCCTTCTTCAACCTTTGGTATGGCGATATCCAATACAACTTGTTTTAGTATATTTCTTTTTATGATTCCGTTTCGTAAAGCTTCGAGTATGAAGGAGTGGGATAAAAAAGGATTTATAGCGATTTTATTTGGAGCTCTTTCGCAGTCACTTGCAATTCTTTGTTTTTGGTCTGCTATGAAATTGGGAAATGTGACGCAAATCATTCCTTTGAGTCGTCTTTCTGTTCTCCTAATCGTGTTTTTAACCTGGTGTTTTTTTAGGGAACAGGAAAAGCTTACCTATCGAGTTTTTGTAGGTGCCGTTTTAGCTCTAGCAGGTGCTTATTTTGTTGTCTATGGAAGATAAGTCAATATAAAACAGTAATATACAATATTTATCAAGAAAACAGTTTATATATTTTAAATGACAAAAATTCATAATCTCTTCATGTTTGAATGATATGCTAGTAAACAGATTGATAATTTATGAGGGGAAAATGTTTAAGAAATATAGATATCAGATTATTTCAATTTATTTTTTGCTTTTCTTAGCATTTCTTAATTCTTGTTCAGATGAATTGCCGAAAAATCCATTTCCTAAAACAGACGCTGAAAAATGGAATAATTCAAGAGAAAATAGGATTGAGTCATTAGCAATGCTTTCTGAACAGAAAAGGATTGAAAGGCAGAAAAAAGAAGCTGAGAGAGAAAGGGAAAGGAAAGAATATGAGCGTAAAGTTTCCGCGACTCCTAAAGCATTTGTCGATTTTCATGATGATCTTTATAAATTGCAATTCAATTTAATGTGGAGTTTAAGGAAGTGGTTAAGAAAAAATAAATTCCCTCGATATATTATTCCTAGGAAAAAGTATTCTGATGAAGTGGTAGAGTCTATAAAAGAGGCACTCGATGGATGGTTAAAAGATGGTAATCCGATAATTACAAGAGGACGTTTAATAGGACATGCTGAAAATGGAAATCCGGAAGCGCAGCTTTTATTGGGTGATGTTTATAATTCTATGAATTTGACCAGAAGATGGAAAAGAGATGCGTTTGAATGGTACAAAAAATCTGCAAACCAAGGAAATATTGAAGCAATGGATAAACTCGCAGATGCCTATTATTACGGAGATGACAATTACGTTATGAGGGATTTAAAGAAAAGGTTTGCGATACATAAAAAAGGCGCTTTAGCAGGTTCAGTAGTTCATCAATTTAAATTGGGATACATATATCAAGATGGAGAAGGAGTAGAGAAAGATCAAAAGAAAGCCATAGAGTGGTTTGAAAAAGCAGCGGCCATAGGTTACCCGCCTGCAGAAATGGTATTGGGTATGATGTATGCAAAAGGAAAAGGGGTTTTAAAAAATAATCAAAATGCAATGAAGTGGTTTCATAAAATTGCAGAAAAATGTATCTATCAAGCATATCCTGAAATGGTTGAAATTTATTTAAGCGGAAAAGGTATTAAGAAAGATCTGATTCAAGCACATCTTTGGAATGACATTGCGTGGTTTTTTTCCAGAAATTTTGAAGAACTTAGTAATTCTTATGATGTCAAGAAAGATAAAATAGAACCGAGAATGTCTGAGGAACAGATTGAAACAGCTAATATTCTTGCAAGGAAGTGGATAAAGAAAAAAATCAAGAATTCATGTGGAAATTCTTAGTGCATTTCTTCTTTTAGTTCTATGCGTATTCCATCAAATAGCTTGTTACCGACATTTTCTACCGCATGCACACCTTCTGGCTCAAGATATCTTGGAACTCCTGGTTTTCTTCTTCCCGGTAATTTCACTTTTCTCATGTTTTCATCGTAATAATTTATTTCAGGAAGACTGCTCACAATAAAAACGCTGTGATATTTATGGGTATGCATTTTTTCAAGTTGCCCTGGCTCGATAGTAACTCTCACAACGCGAACTTTTTCATTTTCAATCAGAACTTCATGATTAGATGGAGCTGCTGCAACAGCATCTAATTCTTCAGGTGTACCTGGTATAAAGGGAGGTCTTTCTGAAATTTCTTCTTTTTTTCCATAGATTATAATTCCTCCTAACACAGAATACATTGAATTCTAACATATTTTTGATTAAATCCATTGGATGTTACTAGTTTAGTTGGTAAAATTGATATGCAAATTTCTTAAAAATATAATTACTTTTTTGGTTTTTCTTTTAATTTATGAAAAATCGTGGAGGCTTTTTATTATGAGTTATCTAGACAGTCAATCGAAAACAGAAATTAGAGATGGAATGAGAATTGATTGGGATGTTCCGATCACAGTGGATGATGGTCTCGTTTTACGTTGTGATGTATATCGTCCAATCGAAGATGGAAAATATCCTGTTTTAATGACTTACGGTCCTTATGGAAAGTATCTTTTGTTTCAAGATTTATATGCTTCTGCATGGGATCTAATGGCAGAGAAACATCCTGATGTAACGGCAGGCTCTACTAACAAGTATCAGAATTGGGAAGTAGTGGATCCGGAAAAATGGGTTCCTGAAAATTATGCGATAGTTAGAGTAGATTCTAGAGGTTGTGGTCGCTCTCCTGGAGTAATTGATATTTGGTCGGCTAGAGAAGCAAAAGATTTGCACGATTGTATTGAGTGGGGAGGAGTACAAGAGTGGTCTAACGGTAAAGTTGGACTGAATGGGATTTCCTATTACGCTGAAAATCAATGGCAGGTTGCAGCACTACAGCCTCCACATCTTGCTGCAATGTGTATATGGGAAGGTGCTGCAGATTTCTACAGAGATATGGGACACCATGGCGGAATTTTTTGTAACGGTTTTTCAAGGACATGGTCTGAGATGCAGGTTTATACTGTGCAGCATGGTCTAGGAGAACGTGGATTTGTAAGTAAGATGAACGGAGATTTAGTCTCTGGTCCTATTACATTAAGTCCAGAAGAGCTTGGAGCAAATCGAAATGATTTTGGTGATGACGTATTAGCACATAAATTGGATACAGATGAGTATTGGACTTCAAGAATGCCTGATTTTTCGAAGATTGAAGTTCCTCTTCTTTCTACTGCAAACTGGGGCGGACAGGGATTGCATCCACGCGGCAACTTTGAAGGCTTTGTGCGGAGTGCTTCTGAAGAAAAATGGTTAGAAGTTCATGGTATAGAACATTGGACACATTTTTATACAGATTACGGCAGAGAAATGCAGCTTAAATTCTTCAATCATTTTCTGAAAGATGAAGATTCCGGTTGGGAGAAACAATCGAAAGTGTTCCTGCAAGTTCGTCATGTAGGAGAAAAGTTTGTTCCAAGAGAAGAAAATGAATGGCCTCTTGCTAGAACAAATTGGAAAAAGTTGTATCTTGACACTTCTGATTACAGTTTGGGTGAAGACACTCCTTCAGAAAGTTCCTCTGCAAGTTATAATGGATTCAGTGATGGATTAATTTTCTTGACGCAACCATTTGAAAAGGAAACTGAATTGACAGGTCCTATGGCGTCTAAATTGTTTATCTCTTCAGAAACGAATGATGCGGATTTCTTCCTTGTGGTTCGTCTTTTCTCTCCGGATATGAAAGAAATCACATTTATAGGTGCTGTTGATCCTCATACACCTATAGCGCAGGGATGGTTAAGAGCTTCTCATAGAAAACTAGATGAGAAACTTACGTTGCCTTATAGGCCTTATCATACGCATGACGAAAAACAACCTCTAAATCCTGGAGAGATATATGAATTAGATATAGAGATTTGGCCTTCGTGTATAGTAGTACCAGAAGGTTATAGAATAGGACTTTCAGTTCGCGGAAAAGATTATGTGTATCCTGGTGGACAATCTGGTGGATTGTCGAATATGAAAGAACCATTTACGGGCGTAGCGTTGTTTTACCATAATGACCCTAAAGATAGGCCACCTGAAATTTTTGGCAAAAAGGTAACTTTGTATTCAGGACCAGAACATCAGCCTTATCTACTACTTCCATTTTTGTCGTAGTATTCAAGGACAAGACTGATATTTTTATTCAGCAAAAGTTGTTCCTGATTTTTCGTGATGAGAACAACCGCCGTAGCTAGCTACGAGTTCGGCTACATCAGTTTTGCTGGGATTCTCTTGACCATGGTATTCACCTGCGGGTGCGTAACAAAAGTTACCCGATTCTACTAAGTGTTTTTCTGGATTCGCTGGGTCGCCTGCGTACACGTAGATAGGGCCTCTGACAACATAAAAAGTTGCATCACAGGTATGCTTGTGCATTTTATTTTTTCCGCCGGGTGGAATAATAGTCCTCTGCATAGTCATCACTTTTGTATCAGTAGTTTGATCATTTACTCCCCATAAGATGGTATAGGGAGGTTCGAAATTTTCATCATTTTCTATTCCAACGGAATTGATTATCTTCATTTTTCCCTCATAAAAATTTTTTTGTTATTAATTGAATGTGCTATTCTACAGGAGTTTTTTGCTACAGAGAACTAACTCTTTTAATAGAATTGAATATACATCGGAGAAATTTCTAATTCATATGCGTAAGATAAGTGCAGTTACGTTAGAGACAAAAGATATAGAAGTCGTAATTCCTTTTTATGAACGATTAGGTTTTACCTTTAAGAATAGGAAAGGCGACAATTTTGTGAGTCTCTCATTTGGGGATTGTTTTTTGAATTTTGTTAAAAATACTGAACTGACCACTCCAACTATAAATGGAAGAATTATCTTTCATGTAGAGGATGTGAACAGTTTTTATGAGAAGATTGTTGCTGCGGGAATTGAACCTGACATGCCTCCTTCTGATGCGAGATGGGGAGAAAGATATTTTCATGTGACAGACCCAGATGGTAACGAGATTAGTTTTGCAAAACCATTGTAAGTTTTATCTCGTAATTATTAAATAGAAAAAAGGGACCATGTTATATACAATTGCGGTCCAACTAATTTACACACTCTAAAGGAGTTTTCTATGCAATATTTTTACCGGACAAAAGAGATGTCTAATGAAATGGCAGGTGAAACGTATAGTTCAGCAAACGGATCCTGGGTCACAGGCGAAAGATTAATTTTTGGTGAAATTACCATGCCTGCCGGTACAAAATCAAATTCACATAGTCACCCCAATGAACAGTTTGTGATTGTTATTAAAGGTTCCAGTCGTTCTAAGATCGAAGGCCAGTCTAAAGATCTGAAAGCGGGAGATATTTCATTGAAACCACCTAATTCAATTCATTCTGGTGAAGTTTTAGGTGATGAAGATTTAGTTTTTGTAACAGCAAAAGATACTGCCTGGGGGATACAGGGAACACCGTCTGACGTAGAGAAAAGTGAAGAAGGAAAGATGGAAGAAGGTTTTCAATATTTTTACAACATTAATGAAATGAAAGATGAATTAGCAGGACCCAGTTATAGTTCTTCAAATGGTTCTTGGATAACTGGTGAAAGAGTAATATTTGGACAATTTTGTATGCCTGTAGGAACTAAAGCAGAAGCACATTCCCATCCTAATGAACAATTTGTAATTTGCATGCAAGGTTCGGCAAAAATGGAGATTGAAGGAAATGTCCATACGATGATTCCAGGAGATATAGCACATATTCCTCCAAATGCAGTCCATTCTGGAGAAATTGTTGGCGATGAGGACTATATTTTCATTACTGCCAAAGATACTTCCCATGGTATTGAAGGTACAAAGATCTAGAGAACTAGGAGAGAAGAATGAAGAAAGTTATACGTATATTTATTAGTGTATTCGTTTTTTTGAATTTATCTATGTTGTATGGTCAATTTGCACATGGTGCTTCTTGGTCTATCGATTCCAGTCATACAAGTGTTGCATTTAAAATACGTCATCTTGGTGTTTCTTGGGTAAGAGGAGAATTTCGTTCTTTTAATGGTCGAGTTGAATTCGATCCTGAAAATGTAACCAAAACAAAAGTTTCCGTATCTATCGACGCTAAATCGATAGATACAAGAAATGAGAGAAGAGATTCCCATTTACGAAGTCCTGACTTCTTTGATGTGGAAAATCATCCTAAGGTTGAATTTGCCTCTACTAAGATTGTAAATATACAAAAAGAAAGTTTCGATTTGGTGGGAAATTTAAAAATTAGAGGTATTACAAAAAAAATTAAAATCAGAGTCTCTGAAATTAGTTCTGAATTAAAGCGTAGGGGCAGGAGAAGCAAAATGGGTGCTAGTGGTAAAACAAAGTTTAACAGGAAAGACTTTAATGTTTCCTGGAATCGCTTTCTAGACAGTGGAGGATTAGTCCTTAGTGAAACTGTCTATATTTATTTGGAGATAGAATTAAACAAAATGGAATGACAAAATAAGCCAACCATTTCTATGAAACTATTGTCTTTTGGGACTTAAATAAATCGATAGCGTTATATGGCTAAATATTCCTTTCCTTGAAAACACTTAATGTAGAATTTGTAGAGGCAACTGTATTTGGAACACCTGCGTAAAAAGCGCAAACCATTAAAATTTCCTGAATTTCTTCTTTCTTCATGCCAACATTAAGCGCAGCATGGACATGGAATCCAAATTCTTTTTCTTTTCCTAACGCACACAATATTGCGAGGATAATCATCTCCCTTGTTTTGTCATCCATTCCTTCTCGTTCATATAGATCGCCAAAAATATTTTCTGTAATTAGTTTTGCGAAATCAGGATTCACTTCTTCGAATTCTTTCCGTCTTTCTTCTCCTCGATCGCCAAAGACTCTGCTTCTGTTTTTTAGACCTTTTTCATATTTTCCTTCCATTTTAATTCTCCTTTATTGTAGGATATGAAATATAAATTGAATGAAAGTATATTTTAAATATTTCTTTTCTTGAAACTTATTATTTAATTCATGAAGGTCTGTGATTTATTTTTTTAACGAGAAAATAGGAGGAAGCCCTATGAGTGATTTTACGATTGCAAATTTTAAAAATGTTGCTGAAGGATTACAGGAAGGGCAGTTTTCTGTTGGAGATAGAAAAAAGGGTTCGAGTCTTGCTGATTTAGATCCTATTTACAGAGATCTTCTAGATAAACCAATTACAGTTATTTTGGGTATAATAGGTCCTGATGGGAGACCTAATCTGACCCCCATGTGGTTCGATTATCAAGATGACAAAATTCTTGTTAACACCGCTGCACATCGTTCAAAATGTGAATGGATTAGAAAAAATCCGAAATTAACTCTTTTGTTAGTGAACCCTGAAAATCCCTATCATTGGATGAGCATTAAATGTACAGTTGTAAATGAAATTGTAGAGGGTGAGCCTGGTGGAGAGAAAGCCACTGAACAAGTAGATAAAATATGGGTCAAATACACTGGGAATGAGCCTCCATATGGCTTGAGGGATCCGGTTATTGATGAGAAGAGAGTTCTGTTCGAATGTGAGATTGATCGAATCGCAACTTTTGGGACACCTTCGTAACTCTTTAATATTTTAAAGTTTTATTGAATTAGAAGGATTGTAATATAATGGAAGTATTCTCTTTGTCGAAAGATTTTTTTCTTTCGACAATCTCTTTATTGATAGTTGCCCTTGCGGCAAGACAAATAAGCACACTGTTTGTGAAAGTCAAGTTACCTCTTATTACTGGTTTTTTGTTTGTTGGAATTTTATGTGGTCCATTCGTTTTAAATTTCATGACAGTTTCTTCCATAAAATCTTTAAGATTTTTAGATCAGGTAGCACTTGCTTTTATAGCATTTGCTGCTGGTGGCGAGTTGTACCTTAAAGAATTAAATTCAAGATTAAACAGTATTAAATGGACAACAATAGGACATGTTATAGGGATTTTTACTTTAGGTAGTTTTGGTTTCTTTCTATTAGGTGATTTCATTCCCTTTGTTAAAGGAGTTCCATTAGCAGGAAAAATTGCAATATCCATTTTGGGTGGATCCATACTCGTTGCTCGTTCTCCGTCTTCTACAATTGCTGTAATAAAAGAATTAAGGGCAAAAGGTCCGTATGTTCAGACTGCTCTGGGTGTAACTGTAGTTATTGATGTTGTAGTTATTATTCTTTTTGCGGTGAATTCTTCGATTGCGAAAGCTCTTCTTGCAAATATTGGAATGGATTTTGGATTTATTGCATTGTTGTTTTTGGAGATAAGTATTTCTCTGATTTTAGGATATTGTGTTGCAAGAATTTTAGGATTCATAGCGTCATTAAAAATAGATTTGCGTTATAAAATCTTTTTGTTGTTGTCAGTTGGATATCTGACTTTCTTTTTTTCTGATTTAGTAAAATATAAAACGGCAGCAAATTTCTCATTCGAGTTACATCTTGAACCCTTACTCATCTGTATGATTGCCGGACTGCTAGTAACTAATAGAAGTCAGTATAGAGATGAATTTACAAGAATGCTCAATGAAGTAGGTCCCGCAGTTTACCTCATGTTCTTTACGCTAGTAGGAATTTCTTTGAAAGTGTCAATTTTGTTAATTGTATGGCCAATAGCACTAGCTTTGTTTGTGATAAGAATTGCGGCAATTTTTGCTGGGTCATTTGCTGGAGGAATGATTGCCGGTGATCCTGATAAACATAGACGTTTGAGTTGGATGGCGTATATTACACAAGCAGGGATTGGAATGGGGTTAGCATCAGAAGTGGGAGTTTCTTTTCCAGGTTGGGGAGAAGAATTTGCTACTTTGATGATTGGAGTTATTGTTCTTAATCAGATTGTAGGACCTTCCTTTTTTAAATTTTCCATAAGATTAATGAATGAAGCGTTTCCTCTTCCCGAAAAGACTGAATTGGGAATCGTACATACTGCGATTATTTTTGGAGAAGATGGACAGGCACAAGCATTAGCAAGGCAATTACGTTTGCATCACTGGCAAGTAAAAATGGCGACAAACTCTGATTTTAAAACACAAGCTTTGTCTGAAATAGGAGTAGAGTTTCATAAGATTGAGGAATTTTCAGTAAAGGAGCTTCGTTTTATGGGTGCGGGAGGTGCAGGGGCTATCATAGGAATGCTTTCAGATGAAAAGAATTTAGAGATTTGCAAGATGTGCAGTCAGAATTTTGAGCACGCTCATCTTGTAGTAAGACTCAATGATCGTTCGAACTATGATGAATATAGGGTTCTTGGAGCATCTGTAGTTTCTCCTACAACTGCAATGATCAGTTTGCTGGATCATTTTGTGAGGTCACCTTCTGCCGTTTCATTGCTTCTGGGTATGGAGGATGAACAAGATATACTTGATCTGGAAGTAAGAAATTCAGATATATTTAGTAAGTCAATTGAGGAATTGAAATTGCCAAACGAAGTACTTGTTATTTCTGTTCATCGAGATGGAAAAGCATTGAATGTGCATGGTGATCTTCATCTTGAAGAAGGAGATATTTATACAATCGCTGGCAATGAAAAGGTGCTAGAGGAAATTTCTGTCAGATTTGAAAGTGACTCTGAGGATTTCTATCTTGGGAAATCAGGAGATCCTGCAGTTGAAATGGATATGTAACTAGATTTTAATGCATCGGAGAATAATCAGCAGGGTACCAAATATTTGAAGACTGTGAGCGTAAATAATCTTTTTGTCCATCTTTCCATCCCGTAATAGTATTTTCTTTTGAAACAGCTTCCATCATTTCATTCGCGTCTTTGAAGGGCCATATATGAATAAATTCATTAAGTACGCCCTGTTCAAATTCTCCGGCAGCATTCGTAAAAGCACCAGCTAGTGGAGATATTTTTTCTCTTTCTGCTAAATAATTAGACCAGTGATTGTTCAGTACGGGTAGTTTTCCCGTTTGAAAATAATCACTAAAGATAAGATATATATTTCCCATTTTTCCAGTTCTAGGTTCAGGTAGGAAAGGGGATGGTCTCATTAGTCTTGTAGTTTGATATAAAATCTTCTCTGCTTTTAAGGGCGGCCACCAAGATTGACTCAATGTTTTGGTTCGGACTTCTTCCCTGTGAGCAGAATTTTCATATTCCCATATATGTAAAACTCTATTTAGATCTCCCACAGCAGTATGGAAAAAACCTATGAGTCTTGATATTTTTTTTCTCTCTTCCATGATATTTCCAAAGTCTTGAACAGCTTCTTCGGAATCGCCTATGGTCATTGTGTATGTTCTGATCTCATAAATCATTTTTTCTCCATAAATTATTTTGTCTATCTTACCATGTTTTTTGTGATATCTTTATCTTACTTAAAAATAAGGAGCAAATATTGGACAATGCTATCTGGGCTACCTATTTTGATTTAGATACTTCTAATAGAGAAGAATTTTTAGAATGGACTATAGAAAAATATTTTCCTATTTTACAAGTATTGATAGAACCTAAATGGATTGGAATGTATAAATCTATTCATCCTGGCGAGAGATTTGAAAAAATTTTAAATCGATTACATAAAGATACCGATGTAGAAAGGGCTTCTGGAAGCGATTATATTTTATTGTTAGGCGCAGAAACTACGAGGTCATTCTACGATCCAAGCCCTAGAATGATTTATGAAAAAATGGGAAATGAAGATAAGCAGATATTAGATAAAAGAAAAAACGTGAAAGATGTGATTCTCACAGAAGAATGGCGCATAAATGGACCTGAATCTAGTAAAAGAGAAGTTGGGACAGTACCTTCCCGTTTAATTCAAATGGGACGATATGATGCAAGAGAAAATGACGATGATTTGCAAGAGTGGTATGCTCAGGAAAGAATGTTGGGTGTCTCTAGCACTCCAGGTTGTATAGGAGCAAGAAAAATGATTGTTACGAATGGAACTCCTAGACATTCAGTGATATACGAGTTTGTTTCCTTTGAAAGTAGAGAAGAACATTATGTTGCTCTAGAAGAGACAGAATGGACAAAATATGTACATTCTTACTTGTTACATCCACCTGGGTCTCCCTTAGTAGCAGAGAGAATTTATCCTTCGTAGTTAAAAACCTTTAGTAAGTCCTAGGCCTAAGAAAATAGTAACCATGCCTATAACTACATTTACGGCGTTTACATTTTCTAATGTATTTAGGAGTTTCAGTCTCTCGTCAGTAGTTGAACCTATAGTCTGACCGTTACCTGCAGGTCCAATTCCTCTAGTGAGTCTTAGGCCTATAGCAAAGAACTGAAAACACATTCCCATAATCAGAAGAAATACGGAAAGAAGCTTAGTTCCTAATGGAACAAATAATTGAGAAAAAGATGGTCCCATAGATATTTTTAAGCCAGTGAGGTACCAGGCCCCAGTCATAATCAGCGTTCCCATACATAGCAAAATAAATGGATGGTAAAAACGAAGAATTGAAACAATCTCACCAGCAAACTCTTCTTTGCTAAGTCTTTTTTTTATATTTCTGAATAAAATGGAGAAAAAGAGCATAGACCCTACTAAAAGTGAAGAGGCTATGATGTGAACATAAAGTAACCAAAAGTAGGAAGTAGACATAAAAATCCGTAGTCAAAGTTAACTATATATAAAATCTTATTTTTTCTATGATTCTGTTTTTTCTTGCCTGAAAAATTCATCATAAAGTTCAGGTCTTTGCCATTGAGACAGTACGCCTGCTTTAGCTGCATTATTTCGTGAAGAAGAAGGTTCATCTTTTTGTTCTCTGAGTTCACGAATTCGACCAAGATCTATATCAACTAGGAACATCCCTGCTTGAGTGCTTTCAAAAATTATTTCTTCAGGAGTAGCAACAAGAGCCAAACCTCTTTGTTCTTTATTCATTAAATTTTGAGTAGAGATTACAACAGCAAGATTTTCTGTTGCTCTAGCCCAAAGCAAATTTCTCCATGTTGCCCATAATTTTCTTTTGTCTACCCCAGCTGGGAGAAAGATTATCTCAGCACCTCGAAGAGCTAAAGTCCTAGAAACTTCTGGCATGTAGACTTCGCTACACATAGCAAGACCAACCTGCCCATGTGGTGTTTCAAAAGTGGGGTACTCATTACCTGCAACATAATCAAAATCCCAAACTTCTCCACCTCTGTAAATCCAGGGACCGGGAGGATGTGTTCTTCGATAGGTCCCAGGAGGACCACCGTTTGGACGAGCTAGGTTTAAAAGATTATGGGCAGAACCTTTTTCATTATCTAAAGGTTCTATTGTTCCATATTGAACATATACTCCACATCTATTTGCTACTTCGTTCATAGCTTCAGTTGGATCGAATGTCGCAGGCATTCTAAAAGGACCGGGATATGATTCTGGAAAAGCTACGAATTCTGCACCTCCAGCTGCTGCATCCTCTACAAATTTAACGGCGTCTGCAACATTTTTTTCATCGTCTGGTGGCATGTGAGTCATTGGTTGAACTACTGCAAGTCGAAAAGTACTCATAGTAATTTCCTCTATGAAAGATTATTGTTTTTCTGAATAAAGTATTCCGCCTGCAGCCCAAGAATCTCTTTCAATATCTGAAAACGTTACAGTTATGACTTCTTTGGGTGCACCAGAATGTTTGTTGATAGTATCAGTTATTTCCACCGCCATGGCCTTTTTTTGTTCTGCAGTTCGTCCAGCTAGCAAACTTACCTGTACAATGGGCATATTATTTTCTCCAAGATTATAACTGAATAAATATTTTACTTAGGTCCGGCTTTTGTAATTTTGGATTCTACTTTGTCTTGGAAAGCCTTAAAATTTTCTCTGAAAGCAGTCGCTAATTCTGTAGCTTTCTTTTCGTATTCGCTTTTAGATTTCCAACTCTTTTTAGGGTCTAAAAGACTTGCAGGAACACCTTCGCACTTTACAGGAAACTCTAAACCGAAGAAAGATGTTTTTTTAGTTGGTATTTTGCTGAGTTTTCCTGAAATAGCAGCTTTTATCATTGCCCTTGTATATTTCAACTGGATTCTATCTACAGTTCCAGCAGAACCGCCAATCCAACCTGTATTGACAAGCCAAATTTTTGTTCGATATTTTTTAATCTTATTTTGTAACATTTTCCCGTACTCAGTAGGATGAAGAGGAAGGAAAGGAGCACCGAAACATGTACTAAATGTAGCTTCTGGATCGTTCACTCCAGCTTCTGTGCCTGCAACCTTCGCAGTATAACCTGAAAGGAAATGATACACTGCCTGATTCGAATTTAGTTTGCTAATGGGTGGAATGATACCAAAAGAGTCGCAGGTAAGAAAAAATATATTCTTTGGATGTGATCCATTTCCAGAAAGTACACAATTGTCTATAAAATGAGTTGGATAAGTAGCTCTTGTATTTTCAGTGATACTATCATCATCATAATCTATATCTCTTGTTTTCGAGTTTACGATGACATTTTCTAGGACAGAACCAAAACGAATAGCATCCCATATTTGAGGTTCGTTTTCTCTTCTTAGATTGATTGTTTTTGCATAGCAACCCCCCTCGAAGTTGAAAATTCCTGAATTTGACCAACCGTGTTCATCATCTCCAATCAATCTCCTATCAACATCAGATGACAAGGTGGTTTTTCCTGTTCCAGAAAGACCAAAAAATAAGGAAGTGTCTTCTTTTTCACCCATATTTGCAGAACAGTGCATAGGAAAAATATTTTTCTGAGGTAATAAAAAATTCATGATATAAAAAGCAGATTTTTTCATTTCACCTGCGTACTCAGACCCTCCAATTAAGGCCATATTTTTTTCGAAATTCACTACAGTGAAATTGTTCTGCCGCAATCCTTCTTTTTTCCCGCATCCTAAAAATCTGCCAACATCTACGACTGTGAATGGGTTCTTGTGAGGTCTGAAATTTTTGATTGGTGGTCTGACAAGTAGTGTCTGGCAAAATAGGGAATGCCAGGCAAATTCTGAAATGACTCTTACGGGGATTCTGTATTTTTTGTCGTTTCCTACGTATCCATCAAATATAAAAACTTCTTTATTATTTAGATAGTTTGAGACTTTCTTTTTAATTGTATTCCAATTCTTTGGTGACAATTTCTGATTAATCTCACCCCACCAAATCTTTTGGTTCGAAGGGCTTTGATTTACAGTAAATTTGTCTTTTGGTGATCTTCCGGTGAATTTTCCAGTGTTAACAACCAATGCTCCATTGTTAGCTAAAAAACTCTCTCCTCTATCAATAGACATCTCAGTTAAGGATGAGATCGGAAGATTGTAGTGAACTTTTTTTATTTTCCGTACCCCAATTTTTTTGAGGCCACATGCTTCGAAAAGGAATCGGTTACTCTCTGTTTCTGAATCCAGCCCCTTTGAGGGTTTCTTCATTTACATCTCCATACGTTCGGCGGTTCATATGTAGGCATTAAGACTATAACGAAATTTACAGATAGATAATAAGGGTTGCAATAGGGCGAGGTAAAAAAAATACTGGTCATATAATTGTTACCTAAAGTGCGACTCCTTATTTCACTTTTTTGCTTGTTATTCTTGTTGTTCGTCGTCTTCTTCTTCGCATTCTTTTCTTCCAGCAAATCCGTCTTTGACTTCATGCCAATGAGTAATTGTTTCTTCATCCATTTTCCAGCATAGAAATACTACTCTTCCATCTCTGAGAGAGGGAAAATCAATTAATCCTTTTGAAATATCTTTGAGTTCTATGTTCAGTCCTTTTAGGTAGTTAATGGTGTCGTTTAATTCGAGAATGTAGGAGTAATAATGTTTCAATTCTCCTAGAGTGCCGCCGCCTTTATCTGCATTTCTTTTCAACTCTTCAAATTGATTTGAGTAGGGAGCAATTTCTTCCCAAATACGAGAAAGACTTTGAAGTTTAGGACGCAATTTTGAAATTAAGGAACGAGCTTCTTTCAGGGTGTATAATTTGTTATTTTTCATTTCCGTCATTTTTAAAAAAAGGGATTTTGACAACTTTTGCTTGAATATTTTCTTCTTCTGAAAAAATATTTATTTCTGTTCCTATGTCCATAGCTTTTTTTTGTACGTATCCCATAGCAATTATTTTTTTTGTAGTTGGACTAAAATTGCATCTGGTAATACTTCCTACTTCTTGATCGTTGAAAAATATTTTACTATCATTTTTTGGTATTTTCTCTCCTAGTATTTCAATACCGATTAAACCTTTGTTTACCTGTCCAATGTATTTAATCTTTGCAATTACTTCTTGTCCTATGTAACAGCCTTTTTCAAAATCTATAGCTTCATTTTCGATAAAAGCTTGCATAGGATTTATATCTGGTCCTAATTCCGCACCAAAGAGGGGCAATCCGGATTCAAGAGTGAGAGATTCAAAAGCATTTAGGCCAGAAGGTTGAAGACCTTTAGAAATTAAATTTTTCCATAGATCTATTGCTTCATCATTCTCCACTATAAATAGATACCCTTTTTCACCTGTCCACAATTCTTTAATGATCTGAGTATTTATATAAGTGGTATGTTGGTGAGGTTTTTGTGGTAAAGGGAAATAGTCTGACAGATAATCATCAACGTTTGGTCCGAAAACACCAAACATGGAAAGTGTTTCACTATGATCATGAATTTCCACTTCTTCCATAATGATAAATTTTTCGATAGAGGAAATAAAATTTAAATTCTCTCCAGGTGGGAGAATAAGTTGGAAATGCTCTTTATTTTTGTAGAGATATAAATCAGAAATAATTTTTCCTTGTCTTGTAAGAAAAGTCCCATATTTTCCTTCACCATCTTCCAAAGTTAAAACGTCATTAGTAATCATTCCTTGGAGGAAAGTAGATGCGTCATTACCTATGAATTCAATCATCCCATAATGTGAAAGGTCTATCAGAATAGCATCTTGCCTGCACTTTAGATGCTCTTCTATTGGGTCTGAATATTGAGAAGGAATAACCCAGTCGAATTTGTTTTCGATGGTTGCGCCTGATTCTATATGAAGAGAATTTAGTTTTTTGTTTTTCATAACTTATAAGTAGAAAAAATATGATATAAAATTATATAAGACGATAGATTAAAAGAATAGAAACAGCAAATGTTTTTTGTTAACGAATTGGTTGAATTCCAATTATTAAAAATTTCATAAGAGGAAATTTTATGGGCCATTCAGGTGCAGCAGAAATAAAAAATTTCAAATTGCTTGGTCATGATCCAAGTGCCGGTTGGGGTGGAGGTAGTTTGGTTGAGGTTATAGATGGTTTTGCTTATGTTGGAGCTATTGGCACCTCTGGTTTTAATGGCCCCGAAGGTTTTACTGTCCACGATGTTCGCGACCCTTGTAATCCTAAAAAGGTTGCTGAGATTTTGGCTCCACCAGGAGTACATAATCACAAGGTACGCATAGTTGATGATAATTATCTTTATGTTAATTCAGAACGTCTTCATAATGAAGAAGGGAAAAATGCAAAATCAGGATTTTTTATTTTTGATATTTCGGAAAGAGAAAAACCTAGACAGGTTGGATTTTATGATTTGCCTGGTGATGGCCCTCATCGATTTGGAGTTGACAACAAAAATAAAAGAGCATTTTTCCCAAATGATGCAGATGGATGGAATGGCCGGGTTATATGGACTTTTGACATTTCCAATCCTTTAGAGCCGAATGTTATTAGTATTTGGGGATTGCCGCAACAAAATGTTGAGGAGCATCCAGAATTTGTCCAGTCAGAAGATATGAATAAAGTGATTACGTGTCACGGTCCTCCCGTAATAAAAGGTAATGAAATGTACTGTGGTTTTTGGGGAGGTGGAATGGCGATAGCAGATATTACTGATCTATCTAGCCCGAAATTAATCAGCAATCTTTCTTGGTCTCCACCTTTCGTAGGTGCTACTCATACAGTTTGGCCTTTTGAAGATAGAGATTATGTAATTGTTACAGATGAAGGACGTTCTGCTGAGAATTTTATGGAAAGTCAGTTTATGTGGATTATGGATGTTAGAGATGTAACGAACCCAATACCTATAGCAACTTATATGCCCGATAGATCTAAATATTTCGATAGAGGCAAACGGTTTGGTGCACATAATATAATCGAGAATTTATCATCTCAAGGACGTTGGCCTAACCTGGTTTTCTTGACATATTTCAATGCCGGCCTAAGAGTTTTAGATCTCTCTGATCCATTTCATCCTGAGGAAGTTGCGTATTTTGTTCCGGAATGCAATTTTGGAGAAGATTGTGTGCAGTCCAATGATATTGGCTGCGATGAGGATGGAAGACTTTACCTAATCGATCGTCATGGTGGCGGAATGCATATTATAGAATATACTGGTTAGAAGGAGATTTCCTTATGGATTTAGCTACTTTTTTATTGATTTGTATAGGTGGTTTCTTTGCTACTTATGCTCATTATATTTTTGCCTTAATCGCAGATAAGATTGGGCTTGCCAGATTGGATTTTGGTAAAGGGTTGTCGATGCTTTTATTTGGAGAATCTTATGATGGGAAGCCCCCATTTATGCTTGGTTTTTTAGCGGTACATTTAAATGGTATTATTTTTTCTCTAATTTATTCCTCTGTTCTTGCAAAACATCTACCTGGAAGTCCTCTTGAAAAAGGACTGGTATGGGGAGCAATTCTTTTTGTGTTTTCTCAGTGTATATTTAATGTTTTTATAACAAAACATGGTTTATTTAGTTTAAAAATGCATCCAAAAGCCTGGCAAACAGCTTTTATTGCCCATGCAATTTACGGATCGATGGTTGGATGGCTTTGTCCAATCATTTAAATTTTTAAAATGCATACTTTGATAATTTCTATAACTTTCATTTTGTTTTATTTTTCTATTTTCTTGCCAATCACTCATGGAGAAGATAAAAAATGGGCAGGCACTATTATAGATGCCCATAGTCAATACGGATGTAAAACCGACGAAGCAGATATTCTTTATGCGATTAAAAGTTATGGAGTGAATAAAACACTATTTTCAGCGAGGGGTGGATGCAGGAGAAAAGAGACTCCAATAGAAAGTCAACTTCGTGTATCTAATTTAGTTAGAGATTTAGATGGAAAAGGTGGGTTTTTGATTTCTACTAAAATTGCGGGGTTAAGACATTCTGGTAGAGAAAATCAAAAATCTGGATTGAAGTGGTTGTCTATTAGCGACAAAGAATTCCATAAGCAAGCTGTAGGGTTTGGAGAGATAATTGTGCAGCATGCAGATCATTTTCACGATGAATTAACAACAGATGGCATCCAGACCGATCTTGAAAATCCTAGAATACAAAGAGCGATTTCTATAATTATTAAAAGAAAAAAGCCTGTCATTCTTCATTTAGAATTAAATGATTCCGAGGATAGTTCTGTCAAGATTCTTTATCAGTTGAAAAATTTGCTTAGGAAATATCCAGATCGTAAATTTATTTTGATCCATATGGCACAAGCGACCATTGGAGAAGCGAGAAGCCTTATAGAAGATTTCAATAATATATATTTTTTGACTTCACGCACTAATGTATTGCAAGCTATTGGGAAGATTAAGAAAAAAAGAAGAGGTGATATCACCCAATTTGGTTGGATAAGTTTTTTTAATCCTCCTCAAAAGAATGCTCCCTATAAAGGTTGGTTCAAGGAATATCTTGCTAGTATGGTTTGGAAAAGAAATTGGAAAAAACTATTGGAGCGATATCCCGACAGATTTATTTTTGCTATGGACAATGTGTTTAGTAAACATTGGAAAGCAAAACGTTATAGAAGAAAAATTAGAATATGGAGAAAGGCTTTTTCCTTATTACCAAAAGAAGTTGCGCTGAAGATTTCATGTAAAAATGCAAATAAAATGTGGAATCTGAAAGTTGCATGTTCGACAAAGGGAAATTGATTTTATGATTTATTATTTTTTCTGAGGCTTGTTTTGATCGCTGTAGACTTTTGCTACTTCTTTCGGAGTAGTGAACCAGACGTCGCCTTTGTCTAGCATATGGGTTACCAAACGTTCTAGCATTCGTATTCGATGATGTTGTCCTATAGCTTGTGGGTGACACATAAGGTTAAAGTAACCACCTTCCTCATATACTCCTTCAAATTCTTCTAGCCAAATCGAATAAACAGAATCAGCATCTCGAATTCCATGTCCAAAAGGTGGATTGCCGCTGTATCCGAAAAAAATAAAATCATCTAGCGTCCACTTTGTGGGAAGCTCGACTAAACCACATTCATGAAAGTAGGGCCAATCATCATCCATTAAATTTGAGTGGTATAGGAATCCATGTTTTTCTAAGAGTGACATTGTATGTTTGCTAGGATCGCAAGAAGGTGTTCTAGCTCCAATTGGAATAATGCCAAATTCGTTTTTAAAAATATCTAATGCCTTTATTAAACAATTTTCTTCTTTTCTTTTGTTGTTAATTAAGTAAGGTTTTTCGTGGTCGAGTCCATGGTATCCAATTTCATGCCCTGCATGAATAACAGATTGTGTCATTTCGTTCCACTTTTTTGCAGTTGTTGCTACGATAAAAAAACATCCGGGCAAATTATATTTATCAAGTAATCTTAGTATTCTTGGGACACCTACTTTAGGTCCATACGCCCCCATTGAATTATGAATTGGTCTATTCCCAAGTTCAGGGTCTCTTGAGTGCCAAAGAGATTCTCCGTCGACATCAAATGTTAGACATACTGCACATCTTGCTCCATTCTTCCATTGTATAGAATTCAATTTTTTCCTCTTAAAGTGAAGTTAAGATCAAATTGTTTCTTGTATTATTCTTTTTTTTGAAAAACTTGATCTAGATAGTAATAAGAATAAAGGAGTAAAAGCAAAACAAGCAAATGCAATAAACCAGAAAGTTTTATCTGTTCCCCATAAATCTGAAATAATTCCTATAGACAGTACTCCAATACCAGAGATAATTTGATTGTTAGTAAACATCAGACCAACAACACTACCTGAATATTCTGGGTCTGTGGTTTCAAAAGCATAGGCAAAAAGTACTGATCTGATTGATAGAGTGGAACCTACTATAGCCAATGTTATGAAAAGTGCCGTTCCATCTCCTGCATAGGGTATATATATAAGTCCAACTCCTCCAACCAGGAGAGCTATAATGATTATAATTTTTCTTGAAATCCGATCAGATAAATATCCAATTAAGGTTTCAGGAAGAATTGATGCTGCAGCATAGATACCAAGGCCAATTCCTATTGTTGCAGGATCTGTTTTGTATGTTTCTATTAAGTAAAAAGGAAGAAAAAGTGTTATGCCTCTTTGTGTTAAATTTCGTATGCCAGATAAAAGAGATACTCCAAGGAGAGAAGGATTGTGAAGAATTGCTTCCACTATATGCTTCAGGGTCATTTTCTCACCTTTGCTCGTCTGTTTGCTGGTAGGGAAAGATGGTAAGCAGAAAATGAAAAGTACTGCAGTGAGAATCAAGGGGATAGAATTAATCTGTAGGATTTGACGCCAGTCTAAAAAAAGTAGCATCCAGCCTGCGATGATGGGTGCTATAGTCATTCCAATATTAGAACCTGTTCCGTGGATTCCTAAAGCAAATCCTTTTCTGTCAATAAATTTCTCATTTAAAATCCCCATAGCTGGAGGATGCCAGATATGAGTTGCTACACCTGTAAGCCAGAACAGAAAAGCAATCATCCAAAAAGAGGAAGATAAACTGATGGCTGTATAAAAAATCCCGATGGATGCCATGCAAATGACAAGCATAGCTTTACGTCCACCAAGTAAATCATTTATCACCGCAAAACCTGCACTTGAGAATGCGCTTGCAATCGAAACACCGATAAAAATGATTCCTACTTGGGTGTGATTAATACCAATGTCTTTTGCTAGGAATGGAAGAACGGGTCCTATGACACCATGAAACCAATGTTCAAAAAGATGTCCGATAGTCAGTAGTGAAAGTACGTATGATGACTTCATAAAGAAAGTCCTTAATTTTAATTTGAATCACTTTAGCACAATAAAATATGGAATTATCCATATGAACTTTTATTTTGCAAGATTAGATTCTAGGCTTGATTTGCAAAAACTTTATAAAAAGAAAATTTAGTAAAAGTCAACAATCTTGCTTGTCCAGTCTAATTCTTTTTCACACCAGGCAGCGTTTGCTAATAGTGGATAGTCATAAAATTTATTTCCTATAAATTGAATACCAAATGGAAGATTGTTGTCTCCGCGTCCTAATGGAAGTGTAATTGCTGGAAAACCTGGCTGAGTTGCAGGTTCATTGAAGAATGCACTTCCAGTAGATTCTTCTGCAATAGTAGGAGGGTCTTGGAAGGATGGAAGAATCATGAATTCGTAATGATTTAAAATTTTTGCCATATCTCGTATGAGACTATTTCTTTGTCTAAGACCTCTGGCGTAATCTATGGAACTGGTATTTAGTCCTGATTCGATTAGTGCTCTTATGACAGGCCGATATTTGTCTGCATTTTTAGCAAAAGATTCCTTGTGGTAAGAGGCTGCATCTACACCCATTATCATTCTATGTGTGTCATGTAATTTTTGAAAATCAATAGGAAAATCAATTTCATCTACTTGAATGTCTTTTTGTTTGAGTTTTTCTACTCCTTCATTTACCCAACGCGTTACTTCTGGGTGAGCATATTTTGAAATATCTTTTTTGGGGTAACATGCTAGAATTGGTTTTTTGGGAATATGTTCAGTAAAATCTAAAGCTTCAAATCCCTTGGTAGATTCATCTAAATCATCAGGTCCTGATAAATGCTCGAGAAGTATAGCAGCATCTTCCACAGATCGGGTTAAGGTTCCAATATGGTCAAATGTCCAAGAAACTTCTATGACTCCTGATCTAGAAATTAATCCATAGCTCGGTTTGAAGCCAATAACTCCGCAATAGGCAGAAGGGCGAAGAACAGAGCCTCCTGTTTGTGAGCCTAGTGCCGCAGGAATCATTCCTGAAGCAACAGATGCTGCGGAGCCACTACTTGATCCACCTGGACTATGGGCAGTGTTCCAAGGATTAAGAGTTTGAGATGGGTCTCCTGTAGCGAATTGGGTAGTTACTGTTTTTCCTATAATGACTGCACCGACATTTTTTATTTTTGATATGCAGTGAGCGTCTTCTTGTGGAATATTGCCCTTTAGTATTGGAGAATTTCCCTCACAAGGTAATCCTTTTACGTCAATAATATCTTTTATTCCAATAGGTGCGCCTTTTAGTGGTAAATTGATAGAAGGGTTATTGTCAATGATTTTTGCTGTTGCAAGAGAACCTTCTTTATCTAAAGAAGCCCAAGCGTGAATTCTCTTTTCGCATAAATCAATTCTTTCGAATAAAGATTCAGCCCAGTCTGTCGCAGTTAAAGATTGATTGTGTATTTTCCTTATGCCTTCAGATAAAGTGAATTCCCATATTTCTTTCATTGAATTTTGTTTCCTCTCTGCGTGTTAAGTTGTGTAGGTGATAGACGGTATGAATCAATATATAGGGAATATGTATTCTCTGAAAATCATTATTTGCTTCATGTTATTATACAAAGATAGCATAAGTCATCGTAGATAGTATATGTATTGAACTTCTGTATTGGATCCTCAGGGTACATTTTAATGATTTTGGTTTTGGTTTAATATTTTGTTTTCTTTGTAAGTTATAATTTGCTTTTTTTTTCAATATAATTGTTTTGCTAAATTTATTAATTTCTTGATTGCTGTATAGCTAAGGAGCACTTTTTGATTACTGTTGAAGAAGCTCAGGAGATAATTTTTGACAACATTCGAACAATAGAAAGTTCTGAAATAGGAATAAAAGATGCGTTGGGAAGGATACTCTCCCAAGATATTTTTTCAGCAAGAGCTATACCTCCATGGGCCAATTCTGCAATGGATGGTTATGCTGTTATAGCAGCAGATGTTGAAAATGCGTCAAAGGAAAATCCCGTAGAATTGAAAGTTATAGAAAGAATACAAGCTGGAGTTAAAGCTAAATCTGTTTTGAAGAATGGAGAAGCGATACGTATTATGACAGGTGCTCCTATTCCTCAAGGTGCAGATGCAATTGTTCTGCAAGAAGAGACTGAAGAGAATGATTCTGATATTGTAAAGGTCTTTTTGAGTGTTAAGTCCGGAGAATCTGTTAGAATTGCAGGAGAAGATGTCGAAGTAGGAGATTTGGTTCTTTCTAAAGGTGCGAGGCTAAACCCACCTGCAATTGGTATGTTAGCGAACATTGGAATGGTCACTTGCAGGGTATCAAGTAAACCAAAGGTAGCTATATTAGCAACAGGAGAAGAGTTGGTTGATTTAACTGAAATTCCTGAAGAAGGTCAAATTTTCAATTCAAATTCGTATGCGTTAGCGGCTCAGGTAGAAGAGGCTGGTGGGGAAGCAGTACTTTTGGGTATTGCGAAAGATAACACGGAAGATTTGGTCGATGGTATACAAAAAGGAATGTCTGCAGATATATTGATTACGAGCGGAGGTGTTTCAGTTGGAGATTTCGATTTAGTGAAAGACACTCTGAAGGGTCTCGGAAATGAAATAAATTTCTGGAGAGTTAGAATGAAGCCAGGTAAACCAATGGCATTTGGAATCCTCGGAGGAATTCCATTCTTTGGTCTTCCGGGAAATCCAGTCTCTACAATGGTTAGTTTTGAATTGTTTGTTCGTCCATCTTTACTGAAAATGCAGGGAATTGAAAATATTTTCAGAACAAAAGTGAATGCGACTTTGAAAGGAGATCTTTTTAAATCGCCTGACAGAAGACATTATATAAGGGCAATTACTAAATTTAGTGGAAATCAATGGGAATCAAAACCACTAGAAGTACAAGGTTCCAACATTCTTCATTCAATGGTTAAATCGAATTCTTTAGTTATATTTCCTGAATACGAAACGAAACTAGAAGATGGAAAGATCGTTGAGGTCATCTTGTTGGATGGACCGACTTCAAGTAATTAAAAAACCATTTTTTTAAATAATTAATTGGGAAGTGTTATGTGTCGAGCATCTGTTTCTGCTGCAATTTTAGCAGGAGGAAAAAGCAGAAGAATGGGAGGGAAGGACAAGTCTCTTTTGATTTTGAATGGGTTAACTTTCGTAGAAACTATTCGCAAAAAACTTGAAAAATATATTTCCGAAATTTTTATTGTGACTAAAGAAAATGAGAAGCTAGAAGAGATGGAATTTTCAGTGTTTCCAGATTTGATAGTTGACAAAGGACCATTAGGGGGATTGTATACTGCGCTGTCAGTTAGCGAAGCAAGTAAAGTTCTTTTGGTGGCTTGTGATATGCCTTATCTTGATGAGCTTTTAGTTGAAAATTTTATTGATTCTGTTTCCGATGAGGATGTATTGATGCCGTTAAAAGATTCTAAGCCTGAACCATTATTCGCTATTTATGACAGAAATTGTCTGCCTATTATAATAAATAAAATAGAAAATGGGAGACTTGAAATGACTTCTTTTTTCTCCAGCCTGAATGTTCGATACTTAAAAGAAGAAACATGGAGGCAATGGGATGAAAGAGGTCTCTCTTTTAAGAATGTTAATGCTCCTGAAGATTTTAAATTTTCTGAATAACTGGAAGATGGAGGAATTGAGAATTGAGTATAGATGCAAAATTACAAGAATTAGATATTGTTTTGCCTAATGCGCCTTCGCCGGTTGGTTCTTATGTTCCGTTCGTTCGCACTGGTTCTTTGTTATTTATATCTGGTCAGATACCTACGGTAAATGGAAAATTACTCTTTCAAGGTAAAGTCCCTGAAAAAGTATCGATAGATAATGCAATAAATTGTGCAAAACTCTGTTTTTTAAATGCACTTGCTCAAGCGAAAAACGCTTTAAACTCTCTAGATGAAATTTCACGAATTGTAAGGATGACTGGCTATATAGCTTCTTCTTCTCAGTTCACCGAACAAGCCTCAGTTATGAATGGAGCTTCTGATTTGTCTTTTGATATTTTTGGTGAAATTGGAAGGCATGCGAGGTTAGCTGTCGGTGTGAATGAGTTACCTCTTGGTTCTCCTGTAGAACTTGAAGTAATACTTGAAGTATAAAATATAAATATTTGATAAAAAAGATATAAAAATGAATCCAATAATATTTTCAATGGGCCCTTTGACTTTACGATGGTATGGATTGATGTACGTTCTTGCATTGCTTTTTGGTACTTGGCTTATAACACGTGAATGTGAGAGAAAAAATCTTTCTATTACTAATGATGAGATCATGAATTTTGCTATTATTTGTATGTTTTCAGGAATATTTTTTGCCAGATTGTACTATGTAGTATTTAATTGGAATTTTTATGGAAATCACCTATGGGAAATTCCAAAAATATGGCATGGCGGTTTAGCAATTCATGGAGGTCTAATTGGGGGTGTATCTGCTGGCTTGATATTTCTTTCAAGGCATAAAGTTTCTACTTGGTCTTTTGCTGATGCTGTTGCTCCCTCTATAATGATAGGACAGGTTTTTGGTAGATTTGGGAATTTTATGAACGGTGACGCTCATGGCATACCAACTAATATGCCATGGGGAATTATTTTTCCTCAAGAAAGTATTGCAGGAAAGCAATTTCCCGATGAGCCTATACATCCTGTGATGTTATATGAGTTGTTCTTAAATTTCTTTTGGTTTCTCATTTTACGAACACTTAGATTGAAACCACATAAACCTGGATTTTTGTTTTGTCTTTATTTTGTTTTGTATTCGATAGGTAGAGCAATAGTAAGTGGTTATCGTGCTGATAGTTTATGGTTTGGTAGTGTTCGTGCGGCCTATGTTGCGAGTTTTTTACTAATACTTCTTTTTGGAAGTTTTATTTTTTACGGTAGGCTTTGGAAAAGTACTAAATAGATCGAAAATGGATTTCTATTTTAATCGTTAATTATTACGTTTTTAGGAGGAAGTGCAATGAACTTTAGGTTGGTAGATCTAACGCAAGAGATTTATAATGGAATGCCTGTTTATCCAGGACATCAAAGAACAGGAGTGTTTCCTTCGAAAACCCATGAAGAAACAAGCAGGGCAAATACGTCCTCTCCATCTGGTCATACCTCTACAACGAATACAATTATTATGAGTGATCATGGCCCAACACATGTAGATGCTTTCTTACATATAGATAAAAGTCCTGATGCTGAAAGTATAGATGAGCTTGGTTTTGAATGGTTTTTTAATGAAGCAATTTGTTTAGATCTTTCTAAGTTCTGTAATACTGATACATGGATTCAACCTGAAGATTTAGAAGAAGCATGTGAAAAATCAGGCCTTGAGGTACCTGATAAGGGGTCGGTTCTGATATGGAGCGGTCATTATGAGGCGAATTATAAGGATGATTTTTATGATTGGATGTATACATATCCTGGACTAAGTGAATCTGCAACGATCTGGTTGGCGGATAGAGGGTGTATCAATATTGGAATTGATTCTCCAAGTATTGATTCTTCTGCAGCGATGAAAGATAAGGGATATTGGGCACATAAAGCTTGTAGGGAAAGGAAAGTTTTAAATGTAGAGAATCTCTCTAATTTGAAAGAGGTGGTAGGTACTAAATTTATTTTTTCATGCTTACCTTTGAAAATTAGAAGAGGAACTGGTTCTCCTGTTAGGGCTGTAGCTATTTATACAGATTAATTCTCTAATTTCGAACTCTTGTTAATTCTGGAGAAAGGAATATGTATGGACTATAAAATAAGTGAAGAGCAGAAAGCCTTGATCGAATTAGCTCATGATTTTGCCGAAAAAGAGATTAGGCCGGTTGCTAAAGAACTAGACAGAGAACCAGATCCTTTGAAGAGATTTCCTTGGGATGTTTTAGAGAAAGGGAGCAAATTAGGTCTTAGAACTCTTGCTCTTCCTGTGGAACTTGGTGGTGCAGGCGCAGATGTTTTGACGCTGTGCATGGTAGGGGAAGAATTAGCCTGGGGTGATCTGGGCACAGCAGTTACTTTTGATCAGACTTGGAAAATAACGCATCTTTTTGAGACCCTTACAAATGAAGAGCAAAAGTCTAAATATTTAAATAAATTTTTAGAAGACGATTTGTTTCATCTTGCCGTTGCAATGACTGAACCTTCGGGAGGTTCTGATAATATTATTCCATATGATAGTCCAGATGCAGGTGTTAGAACGACTGCTGTGCGTGATGGGGATAGTTGGATCGCGAATGGCAAAAAACATTATATTAGCAATGGTGGTGTTGCGAAACTTTATATTGTGGCGATGAGGACAGATCCATCAAAAGGTGTTTCTGAAGGAATGACGTATTTCCTTCTAGATCCGAGTATGGAAGGTTTTGATTATGGAAAATTTCACGACAAGTTAGGGCAAAGGCTCTCTCTAAATGCAGAGTTGTTATTTAATGATTGTAGAATACCTGACGAGCATCGTATTACAGAGGTTAATAAAGCAATGGAAGCCAGAAAAACTTTTGTTTTAGGTTCAAATATTGAAGCAGCTGCAACGGTACTTGGAACAGCAAGAGCATCTCATGAAGATGCGCTCGAATATGCTCGTAATCGAGTTCAAGGAGGGAAGCCTATTATAGAGCACCAGGCGGTGGGATTCATGTTGTGTGACTCCTTTGCTGAATACGAAGCATCTAGGCAAATGTTACATTATGCAGCTTGGACTGCATCCGATAGAAATCTATATGACCCAAAGATGGGATTCATGACTAAAAGTTTTGTTTCTGAGGCTTCATTCCGTATTGCTACAAGATCTATGGAAGTTTGGGGCGGTATGGGCTATATGACTGAGGCTCCTATGGAAAAGTATCTTCGAGATGTTACTAGTTTTCTTCATTCGGATGGTACAAATCAAACTATGCGTATACGTTCTATGAAACATTTATAGAAAGGAAAAAAATGGAAAAACTAGTTATTGAAGAAATAGAAGTAATTCCTTTGCAGGTGCCCTTGAAAAAAACTTTTGAAAGTTCTTTGGGTGTTTATACTCACCTTGATGTTGTGGTTGTCAAAATGAAAACAAAGGATGGTCCTGAAGGTTTTGGTATGACAACTGGTTTGGGTGGTGCTTCAGGAACTGCGATAGTTCCATATATTCAAAATGAGCTAGCGCCTCTTATTTTAGGCCAAGATGCACTTGCTCCAGAGTTAGTATGGACAAAAATGTGGGGGCCTAATAAAGCTAGAATGCGAGGAGGAATAGGTCTTCATGCTCTATCGTGCGTTGATATAGCTTGTTGGGATGTATTGGCGAAATCTGCTGGAAAATCTATTAATAGGCTTCTTGGTGGGTTTAGACAAACTATACCTGTATATGGAAGTGGAGGTTGGCACACATTATCTGACGAAGAACTTCTAGAGGAAGCGCAAGAAGCAGAAGCTTTAGGATGTAAAGCGTATAAGTTTAAAATAGGTACAGATCGAGACGATGAAAGAATTTCCTATTTGCGAGAAAATATGGGGGAGGATTTTATTTTATTTGCTGATGCAAACCAGAAGTATATTGTAAGAGAAGCTATAGAAGTATCTAATATGTTGGCTGAATATGGAGTTGCCTGGTTTGAAGAGCCTGTTATAGCTGATTCTGTTGACGATTTGGCTGAATTATCGAGAGAAAGTATGGTTCCTCTAGCTGCTGGAGAGAATGCTTATATGCGTTGGGGATTCAGAGAATTGTGCGAAAGGAGAGCAGTTGGTTTTTTGCAACCGGATGTTGGAAGATGTGGAGGTATTACAGAATTTAGGAAAATAGCCAATCTTGCTGATGCTTTCAATATTTCATTGTCCTGTCATCTAGTACATGAAATTTCAGTAAGCTTGGTAGCCGCGAGTCCAAGTGGTTACATGGTTGAATATATGGACTTTTTTAATCCAGAAGACATGACACAAGATTTTTCTGTGAAGAATGGAGAAATTGCTGTTCCAGATGTTCCAGGTCATGGTTTTGAGTTTACAGATACAGCTTTAAAAAATTACAGAATTGATTAGAAAACATGGAGGCAATTGAATTGAAAATACTTAATTATAATTATAGAGGATTGGAACGAGTGGGTTTGTATGTTGGAGATAAAATTTCACATTTGTCTCGTCTTGCAGGTCTATTGGGAAGACCTGATCTGGCTGTTCCCAGTATTATAGAAATTATGAGAAACTGGGATGATATCTCTTCAGATTTAGAGTCTTTGCTAAAAGAAGCAGAAAATAATACAGACAAAATCAAATCTATTCTTATGAATCCTGAGGATGTGGAATTTCTGCCACCGATCACAAATCCTCCAAAAAATATCATGTGCATGGGACTTAATTATAAAGACCATGTAGAGGAAGGCTTGAAAGCAAAGGATGTACGTCCTCAGAAAATGGAATTGGATGAACCGATTTTTTTTACAAAGTCTCCTAGTACTCTAATTGGTCATGATGTGAATTTTCCAATGATTAGTACCAGTGAAAAATTAGATTATGAAGGGGAACTAGCATTCGTTATAGGAAAATCTGGGAAAAATATTCCAAAGGATAAAGTATACGATCATATTTTTGGATATTGTTGTTCGAACGATTTATGTGCGAGAGATATACAAAGAAGACATAAGCAGTTGTTTAAAGGTAAAACTCTTGATTTTACTTGTCCTATTGGTCCTTATTTGGTTCCAAAGGAATTTTATCAAGACCCTATGAATGCATCAATTAAAACTTGGGTGAATGGTGAAATTAGACAGGAATCTAATACTAAAATGATGA
>CAZLCI010000007.1:0-23519 GCA_964558115.1 uncultured Nitrospinaceae bacterium
TACAAATGGCTACAGACTTAGCAAGAAGTATGGTTTGTGAATGGGGCATGAGTGAGAAATTAGGGCCACTATCTTACGGTAAAAAAGGCGACCAAGTCTTTTTAGGAAAGGAACTTGCTCAATCTAGAGACTACAGTGATAGTATCGCGCTAGAAATAGATAATGAAGTGCATGACATGGTTTCTTCTGGATATAAAAAAGCATTCGAAATTTTAGAAGAAAACAAGGACAAACTCGAACTGCTAGCTAATGCACTATTGGAACACGAGACATTAGACTTGAAAGATATAGAATCATTAATGAAGGATGGAACTATTCCTCCTAGAAAGAAGAGCAATTCGAAAGAACCTGAAGATATTTCTTCTGATAAAGACACAAGTTCCTCGTTAAACAACAGGAAGCCGTCTTCTCCAACCGATCTTGCTCCAGGTCAAGCCTAAACAAATTCTGGCATTACCTCTTTTGCAAAAGCTTCTAATGATTCATCAAAGCCAGGCATTGGTGGGTCAATCATCAGGTTCTTAACGCCAAAGCTTTCTATTTCTTTAATTCTATCGACTACTTCTTCTGATGTTCCTGTAATTGTGAAACGATCGAGAATATAATCAGTAATCAATGGAACATGTTTTGGACTTCTCCAATTACTTACATCAAAATTATCAAGTAGATTTTGAATTTCTGCATGATGTTGTTCTGGAACAGAGTCTAAAGTCATTCTGAAATTATGATGAGCTCTATTTGCAACTCTGGCCCTAACTCTTTCTCTTGCAGCATGTGAATCTTTATCTATAGAAATTACTGCGCCAAAAATAACATCAATAGGCCCTAATTCTGAGGATCTTGAATTTCTACCTTCGTCAATGTATTTATGAACCCAATCAATAGTTTCTTTGTACACTCCTGAGCCTACTATGATTCCATCTGCAAGTTCTGCAGACATAGCTAATGTTTTCGGACCTTCAGCAGAGGTGTAAATTGGAATATTCCTTTCGCTCCATATTTTAACATTTACACCAGGTTCATATTCAACTTCTTCCCCTCTTGTGAAAGCTCGAATTCTATTTATAGAGTTACGCATAGTAGCTAGACGAGCCATTTTTTTGCCGAGTGTGTAAACCGGTGTATCCCCAGAACCTATTCCAAAAACAACTCTTCCTCCTGACAATTCATCTAGAGTAGCTATTGCACTTGCGCTCACTGAATCATCATGAAGAACAGGATTAGTTACTCCTGGCCCTATTGTTATATTGTCTGTGTTTTGAATTGCTACAGCCATTGCTACATTATGATCTCTACATGTCAGATGACTCTCAGCTACCCAAACCTGCTCGAATCCATGTTCTTCTGCAAATTTTGTGCGTTTTGATAGAAGTTGAATGTCATCAGGCACTAAATGTAGGCTAAATTTAATTCCCATCTGTATTTCTCCTAATTAAACTTGTGAACGATTTGGTTTTTATAATTAATATGTTTTAAAAGTAACATTTAAATCGCTAAATTAAAATTAGCATTGACTTCTTTTGATTTAATTAGTCTATAGCTAAATTTGTAGTTATAATAAGTTAGTTTAATTAGGAGAAAAAAATGCCGCAACTTTGCGTTAATGTAGATCACGTAGCAACTATAAGAGAGGCTCGAAAAACAATTGAGCCTGATCCAATTGACGCTGCTGTAATAGCGGAAAAAGCAGGTGCTATAGGAATAACTATTCACCTCAGAGAAGACAGGCGACATATACAAGATAGAGATTTACATTCTCTAAAAAAAGTCATAAATGGAAAATTAAATCTTGAGATGGCTCCTGTTGAGGAGATGTTTGAAATTTCTTCCGATATAAAACCTAATCAAATAACATTGGTTCCAGAAAAAAGACAAGAAGTAACTACTGAAGGCGGATTGGACTTAATAAATTTTGACCTAGATTTTCTGAAAGAAAACTTCAAGAGACTAAGCAATAAAATCCTTGTGAGTATATTTATTGATCCGGTAATAAAACAAATTGATATAGCAAAGGAAATAGGGGTCGACCACATAGAACTTAATACGGCCGCTTACAGTGAATGTGAGAGTAGAGAATCTCGTTCTCAGTGTTTAAAGGAACTATTTGAATCCGCAAAATATGCATTGTCAATTGGCTTAAGAGTTCATGCTGGTCATGGATTGACGTATGAGAATGTCAGTCCTGTTTGTGAGATCCCAGGATTAGAAGAATTGAATATTGGTCATAGTATAGTTTCCAGATCAGTTTTTGTAGGTTTTGAAAATGCGGTTAAAGAAATGGTTGAATTGATTCACTAGTGAAGGAAAATATTTTTATGACTACTCCTTTAGCTACTTCAAAAGAAATGTCCAATATTGATTCCAGGGCAATCAATGACTATGGAATGCCTTCACATGTATTAATGGATCGTGCAGGCAAAGTTTCAGCCGATGAAATTTGGAAAAGATACGGCAAGAACGATTTGTCTGTAGTAATCATATGCGGAAAAGGAAATAATGGTGGAGACGGTTACGTTGTAGCGCAATATTTGAATGAGTATGGTGCCAAAGTTACAGTATTACGTATTATGCCATCTAGAAAAATCTCCGAAGAATCTGAAAAGTTTCTGGGAAATATTTCTAATTCAGAAATTGAAATATTTGATGTTAGTTCTGAAACACTACTTTCGCTAAAAGAAAAGATTTCTAATGAAGACCTTGTAGTAGATGCTATATTAGGATGCGGTTCGAAGAAAAGGGAAGGAACCATAGAACAAAAAATAATATCACTCTTATCTGACTTTGAGAATGATATCATTTCATTAGATATGCCCTCTGGTGTAGATGCAACTACTGGAGATTGTGAAAAAAATCATTTTATCTCTTCTTTGACTATATCTTTTACTGTTCTGAAAAGATCTCATCTAATTTTGCCAGCCTCTGAACTATCTAAAGAGATTATAAATGTAGATATAGGAATACCCCAGAAATGCATAGAAGAAGAAGAAATATCCTTAAATTTGATTAATGTAGATGACGTCTCAAGCATATTGAAGAAAAGGTCAACAGATTCTCATAAAGGTAAAAATGGGAATATTTTAATCATAGGTGGTTCTGAAGGAATGATAGGTGCGCCTATTTTGTCTGCGATGGGTGCTTATAGGACAGGTGCCGGTAAGGTTACTGTTTGTATCCCAGAACAAGAACATCAATTACATCAGATGCCACCAGAGATAATCTGTAAAACTGTCAAAACATCTGAAAAAGGATTTTTCGATATTGAGTCTTTAGATCCGTTATTGAGATTCACTGATGAAGTTGACGTGGTGGTAATAGGTCCAGGCATTTCAACAAACCCTAGAACGAATGAACTTGTACAACTTATATTACAATACGTCGATGTACCTATGATAATTGATGCTGATGCAATTAATTGTATTGCCCAAGATCTGACTATATTAGAAAATCACTCAAAAGATATTACACTATCACCACATCCAGGAGAAATGGCAAGATTAATTGGCACCACTACAGACGAAATTCAGAAAAATAGAGTTGATTTGTCATCTTCTTTTGCAATAGATAAAAATTTAACAATAATTTTGAAAGGTTGGGGTAGTATAATTTCTAATAATTCAGGTAAGTCATGGATTAATACAACTGGAAATTCTGGGATGTCTGTAGCCGGTATGGGAGATGTGTTGGCTGGAATGGTTGGAACATTAAGATCTCAAAAATATAGTACATTAGATTCTTGTATAGCTGCTGTTTTTTTACATGGATATGCTGGTGATATTGCATCTAAATCTATAGGAAAAATAGGAATCATTCCATCTGATCTTATTGAATACATTCCTGTTGCGAGAGATAAGGTATCATGAGCAATTTAAAAAAAAATAATTTGCCTGAAATGTTAAATAAAACCTTATATTCTTCTTCAATGGAAGACACAGAGAAAATAGGAGCTAATTTTGCTGGTTATTTAGACCATGGTTCTATTGTTTATATTTTAGGAGATATTGGTGTTGGAAAAAGTGTTTTTGCAAGAGGATCAATACAGTCATTGCCCGGGGGGAAAGATTTAATTGTCCGCAGCCCAACATTTTTGTATTTATTTGAATATCCAACTACTCCTACTATAGTGCATTTAGATTTGTATAGATTGAAAGAAAAAACAAATTTGTTAGATTTTGGTTTGGATGAATGGATACAGAATAAATACGTTTTGTTTATTGAATGGCCTCAGCACATTATTGAAGATTCGATTATTCCTAATTATACAGTTGAGATTAAGGCAGTAAGTAGAGAAAATCGAGAAATTGAAATATCAGACAATTAAGAATAATAATGAGTATATATAATAAAAATAAAGAGAGACCATGAGAAATACTAAGGTTAAAAAACAGACATTTTTCAAAAAATATATAAGAATTGGTATATTTTTGTTTATCCCAGCTGTTTTTTATTCTTCATATTATTTCTATAGTTTAAACGATTTGCCAAAAATTAAAGTTGGCAATGTTTCTATTGTAAATACAGATGCTGATATAAAACTTGATGATATCCATGTGATAGAAAATTCTAAAGGTTATAAAGAATGGGAGTTATGGGCAGATACAGCAAAAACGTATCAAGAAAAAGATATTACAGTTTTTAATAAGATAAAGATGAAAATATACAAAGACAATACATTTTGGGAATTATATGCTAATAAGGGTTCTTTGGTTTTATCTAGTCGTGATGTTCTAATGTCTGGAAATGTAGTTATAAAATCTAATAGTGGTTTTATACTTAAGACAGAGTCTATTAGTTTTAAGCCTTCTTCTGATACATTATTCGCTAATGCTAAAGTTTTAATAGAAGGTGATGATTTCAAGGTGAATGGATATGGTTTGATTGGAAATATTAAAAAGGGAAATTTCACCATAAAAGAAAAAGTAGTCGCATTACTTAACAACAAAATAGTTAAAAATGAAAAATCAATACTCAAATCTTATGAATAAATCATTGAAAACAATAATTCTAACAATATGCTTTTCTTTTGTTTTTTTGTGTCAAACTGAAACCTATGCTAAAGACAATGTTTCTCCGACTCGTATCACTTCAGAAAAGATGGAAGTGGATAACAAGAAAAATATCATTATTTTTACAGGAAAAGTTTTTGTTACCAAAGGAAGGGTAGAAATTCGAGCAGACAAACTAATTTTGCATCCAGACAATAAAAAAATTGACGACAAAAAAAATGAAACAGAAAAATCTAATTTGCTTGGAACTGGAAAAATGCAAAAAATTATCGCGACAGGAAATGTTCTTTTGAATCAAGACAGAAAGAAATTTGCTACTGGCGACAAGCTGAATTTTGACGATAAAAGCAGAATTGCAATTTTGACAGGAAATGCTAAGGCTTGGGAGGGGAAAAACCAGGTTATCGGAGATAAAATCATAATGTATTTAGATGAAAATAAAACTATAGTGCACGGAGCAAAACATAAAAGGGTACATGTGACTCTTCATCCTAAACAACAAAAATAAGGACTATTTTGGAATCAGCAAAAAAAACAGAAAAAAACTTAGCGTCTTCTGCATTATATAAAACTTATTCTAACAGAACTGTAGTGAATAATGTCTCTATAGAAATAAAGTCGGGCGAAATAGTTGGTCTTTTAGGTGCTAACGGGGCAGGGAAAACTACTGTTTTCTCGATGATATCTGGATTGGTTCAGCCAGATTCTGGTGAGATATTCTTAAATGGAAGATCGATTACTCAAATGCCTATTTACGAGAGAGCTCGTTTTGGATTGGGATATTTGCCTCAAGAATCTTCGATTTTCAGAAGAATGACTGTTGCTCAAAATGTAATGTCTGTATTGGAACTTATGCCTTACACAAAAGAAGAACGTAGAAAATATTTAAATAGTTTATTGAATGAATTAAAAATTACTGAAATTAGCAATTCGAAGGGATATTCTCTATCTGGAGGTGAAAGAAGAAGGGTTGAAATAGCGAGATCCCTTGCAATGTCGCCATCGTTTCTTCTTATGGATGAACCTTTTTCTGGAATAGATCCTATTATAGTTGCAGAGATTCAGACTATGGTTCGTGGATTAACTAGATTTGGAATAGGTGTTTTAATTACTGACCATAACGTCAGAGAAGCATTAAATATTGCAGACAGGGCTTATATTCTCCATGAAGGACAAATAATAGAATCTGGCAATCCTAGCAAGTTGATTGATAGCAAAAAAGCCAGAACGGCTTACTTAGGCGATAATTTCAAGCTATAATTTTCGAATATTTTTATGAATTTTTTTAAAATTCATAAAAATATATCGTTTATTTAAATAGAATAACGTTTAGATAGTTTAAAAGTTGAATAAGGAGATAGATTTGTCGTCGAATAAAGATAATTTCATTTTTACTTCTGAGTCTGTTTCAGAAGGACATCCAGATAAAATGGCAGATCAGATTAGTGACTCTATTTTAGATGGAATCTACGAGAACGACCCTAATGGTAGGGTCGCATGTGAAACAATGCTAACTACTGGTTTAGTATTTATAGCAGGAGAAATTTCTACGACTGCTCAATATGATCCTAAAAGCATAGCTAGAGAAACTATCAGAGAGATTGGATATGATGATGCTAATTATGGTTTTGATTGTGATACTTGTGCAATTTTGACTGCAATTGATAATCAATCTCCCAATATTTCTCAAGGTGTTTCTGAAGGAGAGGGACTTCATCAAGAACAAGGCGCTGGGGATCAGGGCATGATGTTTGGGTTTGCCTGCAAAGAATCTCCAGAACTAATGCCTCTTCCCATAATATTAGCCCACAAGCTCGTTCGTGAGACTACTATCAAGAGAAAAGACGGGACCTTGTCTTATCTAAGACCTGATAGCAAGAGTCAAGTTTCTGTTGAATACATTGACGGAAAACCATCAAAAATAAAAAACGTCGTAATATCTGCACAACATGCCGAAGATGTTTCACATGAACAAATTAAAGAAGATGTTATATCAAAAATTATAAATCCAATTTTACCAGATGAAATGGTAGCAGATACTACTGAATTTCTTGTGAATCCAACTGGAACTTTTGTTATTGGAGGGCCTATGGGTGATACAGGACTAACAGGAAGAAAGATAATTGTAGATACTTATGGTGGATATAGTAGACATGGTGGTGGAGCTTTTTCAGGAAAGGATCCATCGAAAGTTGATAGATCAGCTGCATATATGGCCAGATATATAGCAAAAAATATAGTAGCTGCAGATATAGCATCAAAAGCAGAAGTGCAAATTGCATATGCTATAGGTGTTGCAGATCCAGTCTCAGTTTTAGTAGACGTTTTTGGAACAAGTGAAATAGAAGAGGATTTAATAACAAATGCCGTGAAAGAAGTTTTTAGTCTTAAACCAAAAGAAATCATAGACACTTTAAATTTAAGACGACCAATTTACAAGAATACTGCAGCTTACGGTCATTTTGGAAGGTCAGAAGATGAATTTAGTTGGGAAAAAACAGATAAGGCAAAAGATTTAAGGAGTGCATTAAAAATATAAAACCATTAACAAATCAAGAAAGTGAGTAAAAATGAAATACGATGTTAAGGATATTGGATTGGCAGAAAAAGGTTCCTTGAGAATGGAATGGGCTGCAGAAAGTATGCCTGTTTTGAAACAAATACTTGAAAGATTTGCAAAAGAAAAACCTCTGGAAGGTGTACGTATTGGTGCTTGTTTGCACGTTACTACAGAGACAGGATTTCTTCTTAAGACATTGTCTGCAGGTGGTGCAGAGGTTTTCCTGTGTGCATCTAATCCTTTATCTACGCAAGATGATCTTGCAGCTTCATTAGTAGTTAATGAAGAAATACCCGTTTTTGCTATTAAAGGTGAAGATAGAGATACTTACTACGACCATATGCGTTCTGTTTTAGACTCTTCACCCCAGATTACTATGGATGATGGTGCAGATTTAGTAACAGAAGTTCTAACCAAAAGAAAAGATCTGATACCTGATATTATAGGAAGCACTGAAGAAACTACCACAGGTGTTATCAGGCTTCGCGCAATGTCTAATGATAATGTTTTAAAATTTCCAGTTATTGCGGTCAATGATGCTAATACAAAGCATTATTTCGATAATCGTTATGGCACAGGTCAAAGTACTATAGATGGAATAATAAGAGCTACTAATAGATTGTTGGCTGGTTCAGTTTTCGTTGTTTCTGGATACGGTTGGTGTGGCAAAGGCTTGGCAAGTAGAGCAAGAGGAATGGGTGCAAATGTAATTGTTACAGAAGTAGAACCTCTCAATGCTTTAGAAGCACTTATGGATGGATTTAGAGTAATGAAAATGTCAGAGGCCTCTAAAGTTGGTGACTTCTTTTGTACAGTAACTGGTGATAAAAATGTTATAGCTATGGAACATATTGAAGCAATGAAAGATGGGGTCATAATAGCAAACTCAGGACACTTTGATGTTGAGATTGATATGGCATCTTTAGAAAAATCTGCCTCGAATAAAAGAGAGATCAGAGATTTAGTAGAAGAATATACGATGCCAGATGGAAAGAAAATTATTGTAATAGGAGGGGGCAGGTTAGTGAATCTAGCTACTGCTGAAGGTCATCCTAGCAGCGTAATGGATATGAGTTTTGCAAATCAGGCTCTAGCAGCTGAATACTTAGTAAAAAACGCAGATAGTCTATCGAATAAAGTGTATTCTATGCCGAAGGAAATAGACGATCAAATCGCAAGACTTAAGTTAAAAAGCATGAATGTAGAAATAGATACTCTGACTGAAGAACAAGAAACTTATCTGAATAGTTGGAATGAAGGCACCTAAGGAAATTTTCTCTTTGTTATTTAGATTATGAAGAAAAGATATTTTCCCTTTTTCATTGTTGCGGTTATCTCATTTTTTTATATTTCGAATTTTCTTTTTGCTGCGCCTATCAATGCAGTGAAGAGTGTAAAGTTTTATAAATTTGGAAAATCTGAAAAAATCACGTTCGTTTTTAATAAAAGATTACCGAATTTCAGTCATTATATTAGTAAATCAAAAAGATTTTTAATATTAAGAATCCATAAAAGTAGCATTAAAAAAAAGAAAGTATTGGCTCCGTATTCTTTCAAGTTGATTAAGTCGATAGATAAATTAAAGAAAAAAAAAGAAAATTTAAGATTAAAGATTTTACTGACTAATCAATCTTCAAGAGTGATTGCTTATGCATTAAAAAATCCAAACCGAATAGTTGTTTCGGTAAGAAGAGAAGTGAATTCCGCAATTAAGAAGAAACAATTTATAAAGAAAAGCAACTTACGTAAAAGCACATCAATTCAAAAAAACCTTCGTCTTAAATTTCTAAATGGTAGAGGGGTTATAGTTTTAGACCCTGGGCATGGAGGAAGAGATCCTGGTGCAATAGGAATTTATAAAAATAACGAAAAATTTGTGAATTTAGATGTTTCAAAAAAGTTATTTAAAATTTTGAAAAAAAAATATATAAAGAAAAATAAGATCTTCATGACTAGATTTAGAGATAGGTATGTTTCTCTAAATCAAAGAAGAAGATTTTCAAATAGGAAAAACGCTGATGTTTTTGTTTCGATTCATTCAAATAGTTCGAGAAGAAGAAGTCTTAAGGGTATTGAAACTTATTTTTACAATAGAAAAGCATCTTCTAAAAGATCCTATAGATTAGCATTAAGAGAGAATATGCAAATGGAAAGAGTTGGTAGTAATTTAGATAAAATATTCAGTGATATGTGGGAAAGTGAAAAAGTTCATGCTTCAAGGAAAATAGCTGAATTAACACAAAACACATTAGTAAAATATCTTCGTATGAGAAACTATGAAGTAACTAATTTAGGAACGAAGTATGCTCCTTTTGCAGTATTGAAAAATTCAAGAAGAAAAATAAATAAAGATCTTTTTCCACCTGTAAGCATATTGCTAGAAATAGGTTTTTTAAGCAATAGAGTGGAGTCTAGGAGGCTATTAAAAGATAGTTATAGACAAAAAATTGCAGAAGGAATAGCTTTAGGTATCAAGTCCTATATCTTCAAATAATAATTTTACCAGTGAGTCTTTAATGGAATTACCTGTTTTTACAATAATTGGACGCCCAAATGTAGGAAAATCTACGCTTTTCAATAGAATTGTAAAAAGAAGAAAAGCAATTGTATCTCCTGAGCCTGGAATGACCAGAGACAGAAATTATGAAGTTGTTGACTTTTTCGATAAGAATTTCTTGTTAGTAGATACTGGAGGATTCACAGAATCTGTAGTAGATCCCTTCAACAATCTTATCAAATCACAAATCTTCGAATCCCTGAAAGAATCAGATGTGCTTTTGTTTGTTGTGGATGGAATAGATGGGATTTTAAATGACGATTACGAAATTGCTAAAATGGCCAGAGAAAGTAAAGTCCCAACAGTTCTTGTCATGAACAAGTCTGATGCGAATGTTTCACAATACAATATTTCAGATTTCTATAAATTAGGATTTGATGAGCCGCAAATTGTATCTGCTGAACATTCTAAAGGTATTGAATCAATGCTAGAAAAGGCCTTTTCTTTTACTAATGAAATCAATGATGAATATGTAGATGAAAATGAAATAGGTGTTTCTATTTTAGGAAGGGCAAACGTAGGGAAGTCTTCACTTTTGAATCATTTAATCCAAAAAAACCGATCATTGGTAAGTGACATTCCAGGTACTACGAGAGATCCAATCGATTCATTTTGTTATAGAGGTGATCATATTTATAGATTTATTGATACTGCTGGCATAAGAAAAAAGTCAAGAAAATCAATATCAAAAAATGAAGTAATTAGTATGATGTTTTCTTTTAGGAGTATTTACAGATCTGATTTATGCATATTAATGATAGACGCAAAAGATGGACCATCGACAATAGATTCTCAAATTGCTAGTCAAATTGTAGAATCTGGAAAGTCTTGCTTGATAGCGATAAATAAATGGGATTTATTAGAAAAAGAAACAAAAACATTTAATGAGATGGTATTAGATATTCGAGAAAAATTACCTCAAATGAGATTTGCTCCTATTTTATCTATTTCAGCTTTAACCGGACTGAGATGCGAAAAATTGTTTGACCTTATCCATACTTCTATAGATGCTTCAAAACAAAGAATATCTACTTCTATTTTAAATGAACATCTTAAAAAATGGACTGATTCACACCCACCACCTTACGATCATAGAGGCAAAAGAACACCTATGTTGTATGCTACTCAAATTTCAACTCAACCACCTCATTTTGTTTTTTTCTTAGGAAAAATGAAAAAATCATTCTTTACTCAATATTCTCGATATTTGGAGAACAGAATAAGAGACGACTTCGATTTTATAGGTAGTAGCATAAGAGTAACTTTTAGATCGAGATAAGATTCCTCTAATATATTAGTTAAGATTCAACTTTAATAATTCCCTCAAACTATTTAAAGTGATTGACAAAATAATAATGTACTTGCAATATTGTTGAATAAATAAAACTTAACAATTCAAATGAACTTTCGGATTTAATATAAGCGTGGGATGATAAATGGCTAAATATAATTCTGAAGATATTAGAAATGTGGTTTTTTTAGGTGAGGGGGGTAATGGAAAAACCTCTTTAGTAGAAGCATGTTTGTTTGCATCAGGCAATACAGATAGGCAAGGCAAGATTGATGAAGAAAACTCTATTTTAGATAGCGAACCAGAAGAACAGAAAAGAAGGTCGTCTATACTATCTTCTGTAGCTCATGCAGACTGGGAAACGAATAGATTTAATCTTATTGATACTCCAGGATTTTCGAATTTCATAGCTGATACTATATCCGCTATCAGAGTTGCAGATAATGCTGTTATTGTGATGAGTGGACATTCTGAGCCTAAAGTCATTACCGAAAAAACATACCAATGGGCGTCGAATGAAAATATTCCAACATTTGTTTTTGTAAACCAAATGGATCATGAACAATCTGATCTAAACTCGTCTTTAGAGAACGCGGAAAAATCACTTGAAAAGAGAATAGTTCCTTTAAATATACCAGTTGGAAATGGAGATAATTTTTCTGTAATAGTAGATCTTATTACTGGAAATGCATTTCAGTATGAAATCGGTGGAAACGGCAAAGGAAAGCAAGTTGATATCCCTTCAGAAGTAAGTTCTGATATTGATACTTATCGGTCAAACCTTTTTGAGTTTGCAGCTGAGTCTAGCGAAGAACTTCTTGAAAAATTTCTTGAAGAGGGAGAACTCACTCCTGAAGAATTGATCGAGGGTCTCAAAAATGGAATTGCAGATTCATCTTTTCTACCTGTTATTTTTGGTTGTGGTTTAAGTAATATAGGTACTGATTTGCTCATGAGAACGCTGGTAGATTTCGGCATGAATCCAATTCAAAGAATTTCAAAAACTAATATTAGCATCCTCGGAGAAAGTGGAGAGGACTCAAATTTATCTTCTGACGATAAATTCAGAGCTTTAGTTTTCAAGACCGTAGTTGACTCTTTTGCTGGCAAACTAAACTATTTCAGAATTTTTTCCGGGGAAACTTCCTCAGACAGTTCAGTCCTTAATCCATCGAAAAAGGAAAAAGAAAGATTAGGGGCATTACTTTATCTTCAAGGTAAAAATCAAAGCCCTGCAGATTCGAAATTAGTTGTCGGTGACATTGCTGCAGTTGCGAAGTTAAAATTTACCGAGACTGGTGATACCTTATGTGACCCAGACATTAACGAAACTTTCAATTCTATTGCTTTCCCTTCACCAGTTATCTCTTATGCAGTAGCACCTAAAAGTAAGGGTGATGAAGAAAAATTAAGTACTGCATTTGCTAGAATGAAGGATGAAGATCCTGTTTTGGAGGTTAGCAGAGATCCGCAAACTCAAGAAATGTTAATAGGAGGTTTGGGGGTTCTTCATTTAGAGACAGTAGTGGAAAGACTAAAGAGAAAATACGGTGTTGAGTTGGAAATGCAAACACCAAGAGTTCCTTACAAAGAAACCATTAGAGGCAAGTCTAAAGTTCAAGGCAGATACAAAAAACAAACTGGCGGGAAGGGTCAATTTGGAGATACCTGGCTTGAAATTGAACCTTTAACTAGAGGTGACGGTTTTAGGTTTACAGATAAAATAGTAGGTGGGGTAATACCCAAGACATATATTCCTGCAGTGGAAAAGGGAATAATAGAAGCTATGGATGCAGGGAGTCTTGCTGGTTATCCAGTTACAGACATAGCTGTTACTTTATATGATGGCAGTTTTCATGCTGTTGATAGTTCGGAAATGGCTTTTAAAATTGCTGGTTCTCTAGGTTTCAAAAAGGGGATGCTTGAATGTAAACCCGTACTTTTAGAGCCTATTATGAATATGGAAGTAATCATTCCAGAAGAATTTATGGGTGATGTGATTGGAGATTTGAATTCAAGAAGGGGCAGGGTGCTAGGAATGGATGCCGGTAGTGGTGGAAAACAAGTTGTGAAAGCTGAAGTTCCAATGGCGGAAGTTCTTAATTATGCACCTTCTTTGCGCTCTATGACTGCAGATAGAGGTGATTTTACAATTGAATTTAGTAAATATGAAGAAGTTCCTGGTCAGATAGCGGAAAAAGTTATAAGTGAGTCTAATACTACTGAAGAGGAATAATAAACTAAGAAGTCTAATTGTAAAATGGTAATATTATGCCTAATAAAAATAAAGTAACACAAACAATCCCTGACAAATTATTTTTCAAAATTGGTGAAGTGTCTAAATTGGCTGCGACAAAACCACACGTACTTCGTTATTGGGAAAAAGAATTCCCAGTATTAAAACCTACCAAGAGTGATACTGGACAGAGAGTGTATAGAAAAAAAGATGTCGAATTAATAATGGAAATTAGAAGGCTGCTGTATGATGAAAATTTCACGATTTCTGGAGCTAAAAAACAATTCAAGAGAAAGTACACAAGAACGAAAAAAGATGTCGAAAGAAAGGAAGTAATAGTCAATAAAAGCACTTCAGAATTAGATATGGCTTTATTGAGAAATGAACTTGAAGAAATACTAAAATTGTTGAAGAATTGAAAATATTATGGTATCAGGTCCTAAATCAAATCTAAGTGAAGATGATCCGCTTCAGTTGTTTGTTAAAAAAACACTTAATTTTTTGGCAAATTACAAGGCATATTTTATCTCTTCTTTCATAGCAATTTTGCTTTTAATTATTGGTATCTTTCTATATCTACAAAATCAACAAAAATTACTTGTCACATCTAAAAAAAATCTGATGCTGGCAAATAAGAAATTAAATGAAAAGAAGTACGAAGAATCTAGAAAATTATTTCTTGATGTAATAAATATTAGTCCGGATATAAATATTAAAAATAGAGCAAAATTGAATTTATCAAATGTCTACAAGAGTCAAAAGAAATATAATGATTCCATAGAAGTGCTCAATTCTGCATTGAAAGATATTAGTGAGAATATAGAGGGTAAAAATGCTATTGAATACGAGTTGGTTTATCGAGCATTAATTTCTATACACATGAAAACTAAAGATTGTCATAATATTTCAAAGTTACTGTCTAAAGACTTTAAGATAACAAAAAAAGATGATTTATTGTTAGAACTAGGAAGATGTTATGAACAGAAAGGCAACACCAAAGAGTCTTTAAAAGTGTTTAAAGAACTTATGCAAAAGTACCCGAAGAGCCCATTTGTTACAAATCGTATCAAAATACTCAATTCTAGTGGAAAAATATAATCGATGATAACATATATTATGTAAAATGATTATATTCTAACTTCAACCTCTTTCCTAACAGAATCTGACGAACCCTTAACATCAGGAATGAAGCCCATGTCACTAATCATATCATGGGCATCTTTGGAAGCTTGTCCTGGCGTAGTAAGATATCCATCTACAAATATTGAGTTTGCAGGTAACAAGGATAATGGTTGCAGACTTTTCAATTGAATTTCACGACCACCAGCAATCCTTATTTCAGATGTCGGATTATAAAATCTCATTAATGCAACTAAATAAAGACATTTTATAGGTGTCATTAATGTAAGTTTTTCAAGAGGAGTTCCTGGAATTGGGTTTAAAAAGTTAACTGGTATAGATTCTGGTGAAATTTTATTTAATTCTTCACATATATCAATAATATCTTCGTCACTTTCCCCTTGTCCAAAAATAACTCCTGAACAAAGTTCTAAACCATTTTCTCTAGCATTCTTTAGTGTCTCTACCCTATCTTCATATGTATGGGTAGAACAAATTTTTTCATAAAAAGTTTTACTAGTATTTAAATTATGATTCAGTCGATCTACACCAGATTCTTTTAGAATGGATGCCTGCTCTTCATTCAGCAATCCTAATGAACAACAAATAGATAAGTCATATTTTTTCTTAATTTGTTTAACAGCTGATGATAATCTCTTTATTTCATAATCATTAGGTCCTCTTGCACTTATAACAATGCAATATCTTCTAGAACCAGCTTCAAAAGCTTCCTGAGCTCCTTTCAATAGTGTCTTATCATCCACAAGTCCATATTTTTCTATTTCAGAATCAGATACGGATGATTGGGAACAGTAGGCACAATCTTCGGGGCAGATTCCACTTTTTGCATTAATTAGGTAATGGATTTGCACAAATTTATCAAAATATTTCTTTCGTATTTTGAATGAGGCATTTAGTATTAACATTAAATCTGAGGACGGAGCGCTAATAATTGCGTGCGCTTCTTCTCTATTCGGGGTTTTCCCAGAAAGCACTTTTTTGGCTAAATTCTCATAATCCATTAACATCTTTCTAAATAAGGAATTAAAAACAACCTGTGCAATTTACATAATACACTCAAGGGATACAATGTTTATAAAATAAATATACAAATTTATATAATTTTTGGGGATGTAATATTTAATTTATGGAACTGTCGAATACATTACAAAAAGAAATAGAGAATTCAATCACAGGCGATTTTCGCATTGATGATTTTACAAAGAAAATATATAGCACTGATGCCAGCATGTATGAAATTGAACCTATAGGTGTTCTCCTTCCCAGAAATTCTGAAGATGTTAAAAACTGCATTAAAATAGCAAAAGAAAACAATATTTCTATTCTTCCGCGAGGTGGAGGAACCAGTCTAGCAGGTCAAACTGTAGGAAGATCTTTAATTCTAGATTTTTCTAAGTACATGAACAAAATTATTGAAATCAATGAAGAAGAATCATGGGCCATTGTACAGCCAGGCGTAGTGCAAGATCATTTCAATGATTTCTTGAGTCCTTATGGGTATACTTTTGGTCCAAACACGTCTACTAGCAGCAGAGCTACTCTTGGCGGAATGATTGGAAATAACTCATCGGGATCACGTTCCATTGTATACGGAAAAACTATTGACCATGTGAAAGAGTTGAAAGGATTTTATGCTAACGGAGAACATTTCTTCTTTAAACCTCTTCTTGAAAAAGAACTGGAAGTAATTACAAAAAAAGAAAATCATAATGCGTTAGTTCACAGAAAAATAAAAGAGATCATTGACACGAATAGACAGGAGATAATAGATCGATATCCAAAAATAATGAGAAGGGTATCTGGTTATAATTTGGATGAATTTATCGACGAATCAAAACCGTTCAATCTGTCTAAATTGTTAGTCGGTTCAGAGGGCACTTTGGCTGTTACCACAGAAGCAAAAGTTAACATAGACAAAAAGCCTAATGCGCTAGGAGTTCTCGTAGTACATTTTGAAACTATAGAAGAAGCTCTAGATGCAAGCACCACTATCCTGGAACATGACGTTGCCGCTATAGAAATTATTGACAGACCTATCATAGACTTAGCGAAAGAAAATTTAGAAGCTCAAAGATATATGAAAAGTTTTATGCGAGGCGACCCAGATGCTTTCCTAACTATCGAATTTTTTGCAGACACAAAGGATGAAGCTGATCATAAAGTCCAGAACTTGGCTAACGAACTTAAAAAGAAGAAAATTGGATATTCTATAGTTCCGCTAACAGAAGAAAATCACAAAAAAGACTGCCTGAATATGAGAAAGGCTGGGCTGGGATTCCTTCTTGGAAGAAAAGGAGATTTGAAACCTGTAGCTTTTGTTGAAGATTGCGCAGTAGATCCTACTCACCTCCTCTCTTACTATAAAAAATTTGAATCTATTATGCAGAAATACGATACAACTACTTCTTATTATGGACATAGCAGTGTCGGTTTAATGCATCTGCGACCTTTAATAAATTCAAAAACTAAAGATGATATAGAAAAAATGTCTGCGATAGCGGAAGAAGTGTCTGAATTGGTTCTTGAATTTGGAGGATCGATGAGCGGAGAACATGGAGATGGTCTTGCAAGAAGTCAATGGATTCCTAAATTTTTCGGAGACAAACTATATCAATCTTTTTGCGAAATAAAAGATACTTTTGATCCTCAGAATATTATGAATCCAGGGAAAATTGTAAGAGCAGAGAATTTTACTACTAATTTACGATACGGAGAGAATTATATAACACCCGACATTGATACTGTCATGGATTTTTCTACAGATGGTGGATTTTTGAGAGCCATAGAAATGTGTAATGGTGTTGGAGCTTGCAGGAAAAGAGACGGAACTATGTGTCCATCATATCAAGCAACTCTAGAAGAAGAACATTCTACTAGAGGTAGAGCAAATGCTCTTAGAAAAGCTATAACTGAAGGTGTCACTAACGAAGACTTTACAAGCGAAAGACTTCACGATGTTTTAGATCTTTGCCTTCAATGTAAAGGCTGTAAAGCAGAATGTCCCTCTAGTGTAGATATGGCAAAAATTAAGGCAGAGTTTCTTCAAAAGTATTATGACAAAAAGGGATTGCCATTAAGAACAAGATTGATGGGACATATTGCATCTATAAATAAATACAGCACTCCATTTTCAGGTTTAGTAAATTGGACTTTATCTAATAAATTTTTCAGGAATCTAATGGAGAAATATTTAGCTATTGATAAAAGGAGAACTTTTCCTAAGCTTCAAAACGAGACTTTTGAAGAGTGGTTTCAAGGTAGATCTTCAAATAAAAGAGCATTCGATAAGAAAGTCTTACTAATGAATGATACTTTTACAAATTACAATTACCCTGAAATTGGAAAGGCTGCCGTCCATGTTTTAGAAAAGTGTGGCTACGAAATAATCTTAACAAAGATGCGGTGTTGTGGTCGTCCTATGATTTCCCATGGAATGTTGGAAGAAGGAAAATTGTTGGCAATAGAAAACCTTGAATTTCTCTATTCATACACAAAAGATAACATACCTGTGGTAGGTTTAGAGCCGAGTTGTCTATCTACATTAACAGATGAGTACAAGGATCTTTTGCCCGGTGAAATTTCAAAGTCTGTAGCAGAAAATTCTTTTATGTTTGAAGAATTTATTGAACATATTCATAAAAATGAAAAAGCTGAATTGAATTTTGAAAGAATAGAAAAAGATGTCCATTTTCAGGCGCATTGTCACCAAAAATCTCTTACCGGCACATCTGCTACTTTAAACGTTCTGAAAATGATTCCTGGGTTGAACATACATACAATACCTTCTGGTTGTTGTGGTATGGCCGGTTCTTTTGGATACGAACAGGAGCATTACGATATATCAATGTCTATTGGGGAACTTGTTCTTTTCCCTTACCTAAAAAAAATAGACGAAAATTCCATAGTAGTTGCCAATGGTGTATCCTGTAGGCAACAAATTTCAAAAGGCAGTGAAAAATCTTCAAAACATATAGTAGAAGTGTTAGCAGAAGCTATAAAGTAGTTAATGTTAAATATTGAATTATATAAGCAAACAACTGATTATATTAATATTAGGAGTATGAAATGGAAAATGGATATCCTCGTTTTAGTGACGTTGAATTTGAAAGAAGATATGAAGAAACAAGAGAAATGATGGATAATATAGGAGTAGATGTTTTGCTCTTTTTTGCATTTGGCGGAAATAATCGAAACAACATGGCAAATATCTATTACCTCACTGGGTACAGGGATTTCAATCATGCTTATTTAATATTTCCAAAAAATAGCGACCCAACACTTTTTGTTGGCTTATACAATCATCTTCATAACGCTCAAAATCAAGCTGTTATAAATGATGTCCGTCATGGCGGATATGGAAATCCAGTTAATATGGCAGATCAACTTGATAAAATTGACGCAGGAAACCAATCTATTGGAATATTGGGAGTAAATCCAAGATTTGGAATAAATTTACCCTACGATCATACTGTTTATCTTGAAGAAAGGTTTCCAGAAGCGAAATGGAAAAATGCATCTACGGAGTTTAGAAATTTAAGACTAGTTAAAAGTGAAGAGGAATTAGAATGGCTTCAAGAAGGATGCAGACTAACTGACCTTTCGATGAAAGCAGTACAGGAATATGCCAGACCAGGAATTACAGAAACTGAATTGTCTGCAAGAATGGGAATAGAGTACAAAATAGAAGGTGGCGAACAACTTGTCCATTTTGTAACTGCCACTCCTATGGATAATCCACACACCCCCTTGCCCTGGCAGAATCCAACAAATAGAAAATTAGAAGTTGGTGATGTTTTATTAACCGAAATAAGTGCTGCCTTTCATGGATATGCAGGACAAATTCTTAGACCATTCACAATAGGATCAGAACCTACTGCTCCCTACTCCACTCTTTTCGATGCATCAGTAGAAGTATACGATGCTGTAGCTAATGTCATGAAAGACGGAGCTGGCATAGGGGAAATCATGGATGCTACTGACATACTTCCAGATAAAGGGTATCAAATATATGATTCATTAGCTCACGGTTTTGGTGTTGATCTTCTTCAACCATCTGTAGGCATTAGAGGATCAAATTACGCAAAACCACCAGAGGATTTTGTATACAAAGAAAATATGACGATGGTTATACAACCAAATCCAATGGACGAAGATGGTCATGGACTTCAAACAGGCGATTTTGGAGTTGTGACTAAAGAAGGCTTTAAATCCATGCACGAATTTCCTAGAGAATTCTTTAGATGCGGATAAAGAGAAACATTCTTTAGTCTATATTACGAGAGGACAATTTTTATGAGCGAATTCAAAACTGACATTAAAGACGGGATGAGAATTGACTGGGATGTTCCTGTAACAATGGATGATGGCGTTACATTGCGATGTGACATCTACAGGCCAGTCGAAGAAGGTGAATACCCTGCCCTTTTATCTTATGGTCCATACGGCAAATATTTACATTTTGAAGATGGATACGAAACTGCCTGGAAAAGAATGGTAGAACTTCATCCAGACGTACCTGCTGGTTCTACCAATAAATACCAAAGCTGGGAAGTAGTAGATCCTGAAAAATGGGTTCCAGATGGTTATGCAGTAGTTCGCTTTGACTCACGTGGCGCAGGCAGATCTCCTGGCTATATAGATCATTGGTCAAAAAGAGAACATAAAGATTTTCATGACTGCATAGAATGGTCAGCCGAACAATCCTGGTGCAATGGAAAAATTGGCTTGAATGGAATTAGTTATTACGGAATTAATCAATGGCATGTTGCTTCACTGCAACCACCACATTTGGCAGCTATTTGTATCTGGGAAGGTGCAGCAGATCTTTATAGAGAACTCGCTCACCACGGAGGAATTCTTACCTCATTTGTAGCGAACTGGTATGACATGCAATGCAAAACTGTTCAAAACGGAGTTGGTACAAAAGGCTACCGAAGCAGAATGAACGGAGAAATGGTGTCAGGTCCAGAAACGTTAACAGATGAAGAATTAGCCGGGAATAGATGTGATCTAGGTAACGACTTATTGTCCAATAAACTTTCCACAGATGATTACTGGAATTCAAGAATTCCCGACTGGTCTAAGATAAAAGTTCCCCTACTCTCGTCAGCTAACTGGGGCGGACAGGGACTGCATCCAAGAGGGAATTTCGAAGGATATGTTAATGCTGCTTCTGAGGAAAAGTGGCTAGAGGCACACGGCATAGAACATTGGACAGAATTTTATACTGATTATGGTGTAAAAATTCAGAAAAAATTCTTTGGTCACTTCCTTAAAGGTGAAGATACAGGTTGGAAAGATCAGCCTAATGTATTACTGCAGGTTCGGCATCCAGGTGAAAAATTTGTGGAAAGAGAAGAAAACGAATGGCCCTTAGCTAGAACAGAATGGAAAAAGTTTTATTTAGACCCAACTGAGTATGCTCTATCTGAAGAAGAAAATAATTCAAACAATCAAATCACCTATGCTGGCTTTAGTGATGGAGTATCATTTGTCACTCCTCCTCTTGAAGAGGATACTGAGATAACCGGTCCATCTGCAGCAAAATTATTTATCTCTTCTGAAACAGAAGATGCGGATCTTTTCTTAGTGCTGCGAGTTTTCACAGAAGACTTCAAGGAAATCACTTTTCAGGGAGCACTAGATCCTCATACACCGGTAGCGCAAGGTTGGCTTCGTGCTTCACACAGAAAGTTAGATTCAGAATTAAGTCTTCCGTACCGGCCCTATCATACTCATGATGAAAAACAGCCTTTAACTCCCAATGAGATATATGAACTGGATATTGAAATTTGGCCAACTTGTATTGTTATACCCAAAGGATACAGGATTGCACTTTCAGTAAGAGGAAAAGACTATATCTATCCTGGTGGCGCAGACAGCGGTCTTTCGAATATGAAGAATGCATTTACTGGCTGCGGACCTTTTCTTCACAATGACCCAACCGATAGACCTGCAGATATATTTGGGGGAAACGTTACTCTTCATTTTGACGAAGGAAAAAGACCTTACGTTTTACTTCCAATAATACCCTGAAATTTAATAGGAGATTCTCATGAGCGAATTCAAAAGTGACATTAAAGACGGCATGCGAATTGACTGGGATGTTCCTGTAACAATGGATGATGGCGTTACATTACGATGTGACATCTATAGACCGGTTGAAGAAGGTAAATATCCTGCCCTTTTATCCTATGGTCCTTACGGTAAATATTTGCATTTTGAAGATGGATACGAAACTGCCTGGAAAAGAATGGTGGAACTTCATCCAGACGTACCTGCTGGCTCCACCAATAAATATCAAAGCTGGGAAGTAGTTGATCCTGAAAAATGGGTTCCAGATGGTTATGCCGTTGTTCGATTTGACTCAAGAGGTTCTGGAAGATCTCCGGGTTACATCGATCACTTTTCTATTAGAGAAACAAAAGACTTTTATGACTGTATAGAATGGTCTGCTGAACAATTCTGGTGTAATGGGAAAATTGGACTTACTGGTATTTCCTATTATGCAATGAATCAGTGGCAGGTTTCACAGTTACACCCACCTCACCTATCTGCTATTTGTGTTTGGGAAGGTGCGGCTGATTTTTACCGTGACATGGGTCATCATGGTGGTATCCACACAACATTTCTCGCAAATTGGTACGACATGCAATCTAAAACTGTGCAGCACGGAGTTGGAACAAAAGGCTACCGAAGCAGAATGAATGGTGAATTAGTATCAGGACCACTGGCATTATCAGATGAAGAGTTAGCTGCTAACAGATCAGATTATGGTGGAGATATTCGTAGCAGCAAACTTTCCACAGATGATTATTGGAAGTCAAGAATTCCCGACTGGTCCAAGATAAAAGTTCCCCTACTCTCGTCAGCTAACTGGGGCGGACAGGGACTGCATCCCAGAGGGAATTTCGAAGGATATATCAGTGCAGCTTCAGAAGAAAAGTGGCTAGAAGTTCACGGCATAGAGCACTGGACAGAGTTTTATACTGACTATGGAGTTAACCTCCAGAAAAAATTCTTTGGTTATTTCCTCAAAGGTGATGACACGGGCTGGAAGAATCAACCCAATGTATTATTGCAGGTTCGGCATCCAGGGGAAAAATTTGTGGAAAGAAAAGAAAATGAATGGCCCTTAGCTAGAACAGAATGGAAAAAGTTTTACTTAGACCCTACTGAGCATGCTCTATCTGAACAAGAAAATAATTCGAACGAGAAAATTACCTACGCTGGATTTAGTGACGGGACAACATTTGTCACTCCTCCTCTTGAAGAGGATACTGAGATAACCGGTCCATCTGCAGCAAAATTATTTATCTCTTCTGAAACAGAAGATGCGGATCTTTTCTTAGTGCTGCGAGTTTTCACAGAAGACTTCAAGGAAATCACTTTTCAGGGAGCACTAGATCCTCATACGCCGGTAGCGCAAGGTTGGCTTCGTGCTTCTCACAGAAAACTTGATCAAGAATTAAGTCTTCCGTACCGCCCCTATCATACTCATGATGAAAAACAGCCTCTAACTCCTAATGAGATATATGAACTGGATATTGAGATTTGGCCAACTTGTATTGTTATACCCAAAGGATACCGAATTGCACTATCTGTTAGAGGAAAAGATTACATCTATCCTGGCGGTGCAGATAGCGGTCTTTCGAATATGAAGAATGCATTTACTGGTTGCGGACCTTTTCTTCACAATGACCCAACCGATAGACCTGCAGATATATTTGGGG
>CAZLCI010000007.1:23619-49564 GCA_964558115.1 uncultured Nitrospinaceae bacterium
TATATTTGGGGGAAACGTTACTCTTCATTTTGACGAAGGAAAAAGACCTTACGTTCTACTTCCAATTATTCCATAGAAGATATCTTGGGAATGGATTTGTTATTTCGAAGGGACGATATCTTTAGTAGCAACATCTTCAGACTTGACTGAAATAGCTTTGTTGAAATATTCTAATAGCGAATTCAACTTTCTAACGTCAAGAACCGTGTTATTGATATCACTAAGGTCTTGTTTATTTTTAGATGCTAAATCTAATTCAATAAACCACATAAAACGTTTTTTGTGATGATTGGCAACTGCAAAAATATAGGTTGTTTCTTTTGTAATCTTCTCAAATCTAAATTTTCCGTCTATATCACTATTTCCTAAATGAGTCTTCGATGAAATCAAAGAATCTACAAACTTGTTAATCCAAAGACTTTGCATTTCAAGAAGTGGCGTATTGTTTAATGCATATTTTTGAATTTCTTTAAAAACAACACCTTTATTGTCTTTTAAATTCTTTAATTGCGACTCTATTTTTTTCTTTTTTGACATGGAGGAAACTAAACGGTTTTTAGCTACCTCTAACAACCCTCTATATAGTGATTTCTTTTTTCTTAAGCTTTCTACGTTTTCTTTCATTTGTTTTAATTTAAATCTAGAAGAATCCATAAGTAGTTGCATTTTAGAGATATTCTTTTCTAACTCTTTCATTTTCTTTTTCTGCTGTTTAGTTAATTGGTACGTAAGAACATCTTTCTCTGCCTTCAAAATCTGCTTTCTTTTCTTTTTCATGAATGAGGAATAAACAACAGATATGTTTTTCTTTTCAGCAGAAAAAGTGGATTTTATTTGCATAATTTCTTTGGTCAGTTTTATTTGCTTAGCCAATACTTTTTTAATCTTCTGTTTAGTATTTTTTAAGAGTTTAGAATTATTAATTTCTTTTTTAAAAACATCAGCAGATGATTGTTTTTTATATCTCCATCGTTTTATTCCTCGGCTTCGCATATACCTACTACTATATGGATTATAGGAATGAAATGTAGAAGGGTCACTTAAATACGCTTTTTTGATAACGACTTTAAATTTACTTGGATCATATCCACCCATTTTCTCAAAGAATCGCAACATATCTCCTTGCATACGACTCCTGCCACGTAAATAAAAACTTTTCGACCTGAGCATTCTTTTTTTAGGAGCTATTCCATGCACTGTTTCTCTGTATTTATTTGTTCTTTGAGGATGCCAAATTCTATCTAATCCATAAGCTCCAAATTCTGAAATCTTGAATCCCGAGTTCCTTAATGAGATATTTTTATAATACAAATCGAATTCCATTGCTCTAATTGCTTTATTCCCTTTATTCTCGATAAAAAAGGATAGCTGAGGGGTGCAACTTCTACATGGCTTATTTAATTTATTGACAATAAGAATATTATTTTGAACGTAGTCCCAAAAATATTTTGAAACTAATGATCTTTTGTTCTTTTCATAACTAGCTCTCAAATTTGCAATTTCTTTTCTTATTGTTAGAATTCTGCCCTTAAACTCATTCATTTTTTTTGCGTAAGACTTTTTTGACTCTGCAAGATTACTGTTTTTTTTCTTACTCAAATTGCTGAGTTCTTTCCTTCTTTTCATCAAAATCGAAGACAATTTTCTCTTTTTTACTTCCAATAATGAGTTCAAAATCTCTAATTCTTTCTTGGAATTAAGGATTTCTGATTTCGTTTTTAGATCCTCTTTCTCAATTTTCAATTCTGCATCTGTCGTTTTTTTCTTACTACTAACATATTTCTTTAAATTATCTGCAGAAAGGTTTTTGGACTCTGTTACTGAGAATTTGTTTTTTTCGATCCGAGAAATAGTTTCCTTCAAAGCAACTTGCTTACTTACGATCTCTTGTTGAAGTGTTTTTTTTTCATATGCTTTAATTGCAGCTTTAGACTCTTTTTTATATTCATCTAAATTTCCTGAAATTATTTTTTCAATACCGTTGTTAAGTAAATATATTTTTGTGCCAGAGAGTCTCTGGATTCTCTCCCCTTCTTTAAGGTATATCGTACCTTCTAAATTAAATAACTTTTCGCATGAAGTTAAGAAAAATAAAAAAAGAACGAATAATACGGAAAGGTTTAATTTTCTAGCCAAACTTCTTCCTCAGACAAATAATTAGAAAGCAGGATCAATTACAACCTTGATAACTTTATCAGTTTTATTTTCCATCATCAAAAGCGCTTCTTGAACTTGGTCTAAAGATACATGATGAGTAAGAACTGAATCAAGAACAACTTGCCCATTCTGCACAAGTTCCAGACAAGGCTCAAATGCATGTGGGTGGCCTCGGGAACCTTTAAGAATCATTTCCTGGTCTTTGAATTCTACAATTCTTATAGTTTTTTTATTGTCTGAAAATGTTCCTACTACAGTAATCTCTCCACTTTTTCTGAGAAGTTGAGTTGACAATTGCAATGTCTTATCTTGACTTCCCCCAGCAGCTTCTATGATTTTATCCAGTCCTAATCCATTAGAATATTCCCTAGATATTTCTATTGGTTCTGATTCATTTATATTAACAACAATATCTGCTCCTAACTCTTTTGCAGCTGAAAGACGATAGTCTACAACATCAAAATGTATAACGAATGCTCCTAGGGATTTGGCGACACTCAGTGCACATAAACCTATTGGACCAGCTCCAATAATGCCTATTTTATCTTCTTCTCCCACATCAGCGATATCTTTAACGGCATGATAGGAGACCCCCATGGTCTGCATTATCGAGCCAATCGGATAGGACACATTTTCTGGAAGTGGAACAATACATTCTGCTGGAGCAATTAAAAATTCTGCATATCCACCGTCTTTTGTAAAACCAATAGAATCAGCATTAAGACATAAATTAGGTTTGTCATTTGAACAATAAATACATTCACCACAAGGAATGTGATTTTCAATGCAACAACGCATATCTATCAGACTTGGCTCAACATTTTTTCCGATTTCAACAATTTGGCCTGATATTTCATGTCCTAGAACTCTTGGAGGATGGACTCTAGAATGGTGACCGTTAAATGCATGTAGATCAGAGCCACAAAGCGCACAAGCCTTTACAGCAACGAGAACTTCGTCTTTTTTTAGCTTATCAAAAGTTTTTTCTACCAATGAAACAGTCCTAGGCTTTTCAAGAACCATAGACTTATATGTTTCTAATTGCACCATAAGAGAATCATGCTTTCATTTTTTTAATGTATCTTAAGTCTTTCAGGTTCAATAATTGCTTCCACTTCAATCTCTATCATTGCATCAGGAGGTCCAAGTCTTGAAATTTCAATCAGTGTGCTTGCTGGACGACTATCTTTGAAATACTTAAATCTTTCGTCAGAATGTTTATAATATTCCATAATATCGGTAACGTATGTTGTAGATCTAACTACATCATTAAAATTTGCTCCTGCGTGGGCTAAACCTTTCTCAATATTTTCACAAGTTACTCTAATTTGAGTCCGCATATCATTTACGCCTTCAACATTTCCACTCGGTTCTCTAGGTACTTGTCCAGACAAATAGATATGTGCATGATCAGATCCGTGAATAGTAACAACAGGAACATACAAAAGTTCGCCATTCTCTACCCTTGCCCACATATCTTCTGGTTGTAAATATTGTCTCTCAATCATCACAATCTCCTTCTGCTAGAAATTAATCAGTCACCCAGATAGATTCTCCATCTTTTCGTCCTATAACATCACTTAATGATTCTGCAATTCTTCTTTCTAAATCTAGAAATTCAACAGATAAAACGGACCTTGGTCTTGGAAGATCTACAACTATTTCATCAGCAATTCTTCCGGGGCGAGGAGACATGACTACGATTCTATCTGACAAATAAGCAGCCTCTCTTACACTATGGGTAACAAATAAAATCGTTTTTTGTGTTTCCATCCACACATCTACTAGAAGACGTTGAAGGGCGGATCTAGTTTGCGCATCTAAAGCTCCGAATGGCTCGTCCATCAGCATTATTTCGGGATTAAATGCAAGAGCCCTTGCAATTCCGACTCTTTGTTTCATCCCACCGGACAAACGGTAAGGATAAATATTTTCAAATCCTTTCAATTCAACCAATTCCAATAATTTATCTACTGTCTTTTTTTGTTCTTCTCGCGGAATTCCCTTCATTCTCATCCCGAAACGTATATTTGCAGAAACCGTAAGCCATGGAAAAACTGCAAAATCTTGAAACACTACACCCCTATTGAATCCAGGCTCTATTATCTCTTGACCATCTATAGTTATCGAGCCAGCAGTCTGTTTATATAAACCTGCTGCTATCATTAGCAACGTGCTTTTTCCACAACCACTTGGACCTAACAAGGAGACGAATTCACTCGATTTTATATCAAGACTCACGTCATCGAGCGCAGTAATATGTCTTTTTCTAGATATGCTTTCATTTACTTTATATATCATCTCTAGATTGTTAATACTTAATTTGACTTTATTAGAATTGACCATGAATTATCTCCATAACTATTCTCGAAGGGTTCCCCATTTCTGCACTGTAGATAATTCAATGCTTCTTAAAAAAAGTCTTTCTACAATGACACCCAGTATTCCAATAACTATAATTCCACCGTACATCATGTCCGCTGCAAGGAAATCTCTCGCAGCAAAGATACGGAACCCTAAACCAGCTTCAAGAGCAACAATCATTTCTCCAGTAACTACTATTCTCCATGCTCTACTAAAAGTGATTCTATATCCAGCAATCAGATTCGGTAGTGCACCAGGAACAAGAACCTGGAAAAAAAGAGTAGAACCTTTTGCACCCATCGCTTGTCCTGCGTGAATCAATGCTCTGTCTACTGTTTTTACTCCAGTCCAAGCATTCACCATACATGTTATCATTCCCTCAAACCATAAAACGGAAATTAATGTGAAATCACTTAATCCAAACCATAGAATTACAACTGGAAACAAGGCAAGACCTGGTACTGCAAGAAAAAAATACATTGGAGGAGCAAGAATTCTTTCTGCTGTATAATTCATGCCCATAAGCAATCCCAAAATCGTGCCGCTTATGATAGCGAGAACTACACCAACAAAAAGTCTGTAAAGCGAAACATATATATCAAGCCATAAAATCCCCGACTTTGCCTGTTTCACCATGGACAACCAAATAGTCTCTAAAGGGGGAAATAGTACAGGATGTAATGTACCAGAATGTGCTGCGATTTCCCAGAGAATCAACAGACCAACCAGCGGCGCAGCAGTAATAAATACTGAATATGCAGAACTCTTGAAAACTTTATACCAAGAAAGAGTTATGTAAATTTCTGATTTATCTACTTCTTCCGCTTCATCCCTTTCTGCATTTTTAATATTTTCGTTCAATTTAACCTCATGCACTAAATGTTAAGATGGCATATTCAAATAGGGATCAGGAGCGATCTCTTTTGAATCCCTTTCTCTTGTACATATATCAAGTGCGGCCAATGCATATATTTTTGTAGCCTCATAAAGAGTCGTAATGCTGATATGCTCTCCTAAATCTGCATTCCAGCCATATCCAGAGGTAGCATCAATATCCTTAACTACACCTGCAGGACCGTAAGTAATTGTCTGTACGCCATATCGATTCATGTGAGCACCATCTAGATAAGAGGTTTTTATGATTACATTTGGTTCTTCACCCATAATTGCTTTATGTGAATCAATCATTGCTCTTGATGGTAGTGAATCTACAGGAATGCCAGAAGGTGGATGACTGCTATAGACTTCTACTTTAGCATTTATATCATCGCTACTTTCATTCAATTCTGAAATCATTTGCTTAAATTCATTTTGTACATCTTGTACTCTTTGTCCAGGAACCATACGGACATCTACGTACAACTTGCATTCGATAGGTGACCGTGCACATCTATAAGGCCAACCTCCTTCGATTGCAGCTACATTCACATGTGGTCTTTCGTTTAAGAACACATTCCTTTCTCTGTAACCTGTAATCCATTTTCGGATTTCAGATTGAACACGTTCCATTTTTTCGATTGCACTTTCTGTAAAGTCTCCATAACAAGTGTGACCCATTGTTCCCCTAGTTGTTACTTTAAACCAAATAGTCCCTCCATGCCATGGAGCTAATTGCATACCTGTCGGTTCTCCAAGAATGCAGAAGTCAGTCATATATCCATGGGAAATAAGATACCTGGATCCGACACCATATCCGTCATAAAGCGAATCTTGATATTGATCTATACGATTCTTTTCAATTTCTCCGGCGACAGCTGCGCATACAATATCCCCTTTAACCTCAATGCCTGCATCTATGATCGCTTTTACGGCCGTAAGGTAAGAAACATCGGCACTCTTCATGTTGAAGGCGCCATTTCCTATAATTAAATCACCATCAAGAATCGCTTTGTTTTTATATCCTGGCTGTGTGAGTTCTGGTTCTTCCCCACTATAAGAAGTATCTAAATGACCATTAAACATAAGAGAGTATCCACCACCACTTCCATTCAATGATCCAACTGCGTTATATCTACCTTCAGATATTTTCTGTAAATCTCCTTCTAACCCTACTTCGATGTATTTATCGTTCATATATCTTGCTGCTTCTTCCTCTGAACCGGTAGGACTTGGGATATCTACTAATTCCATTGTCGTATTTACAAGAAAATCCCTGTCTACATAATCCAATACTTTTCTTTGCAAATCATCCATTCTATACACTCCATTAATAAAACATCCCCCCTTGTCATTTTCACGACAAGAGGAGACAGAAAAAATAAAACGTACTTATTTCATCAGTGAAAAATAAGCATTTTCTACAAGACTTATATCGATGTGTTTTGTTACATCAATACTTTTGGGAATTTTGCCTTTTTTAACACTCACTTCTACTCCAGCTTGCACTTCTGCAATATCTTGATGTGTAATCATAGCTCTGTCCCAGCGCATCAATGTATATACATCTTTCTTGATTTTTGACTGACTGAAATTCAAACCTACCTGCTGATAGAATTTCACCATAACTTTTGCAGTTTCATCTCTATTTGTATTTACAAATCGCATTGCTCTAACATGAGCATTGATAAATCTTTGTGCTCCATCAGGATTTTTTTTCTTTATATAAGTCCAGGTTGTCGTTAAGAAAACGGGAGATGTATATCCAAGAGTTTTGTCATATTCTTTAGGACCCATAACCATACGTCCTAACTTTTTATCCAAGATTAATGAACCCCACGGCTCCCAAGTTAAACCAGCGTCCAGGGCACCACTCTCAAATGCTGCTGGGATTGAATCGGTTTTTATATTTCTAATTTTAAAACTTTTTTCGGAAAGCCCAATTTTAGATAAATAAGTTAACCATGTAGCCCAAGTTCCTGATCCCATTTGAGCACCTACGGTTTTACCGACGAGATCCTTTAATGTTTTTGTTTTCTTATCTCTATTAGAAACAAGAACCATATTCTGGTTTCCGTACCTATTTAAAGCAATTCCAACGACATCGACACCTCTAGCTGCAATTTGCCCAACCCTAGAACCTCTTGTGCTTATAATGTCTGCAGAACCACCTATGAGAGCATCAATAAGAGCACGAGGGCTTGTTACGCGACGTTGTACATCCAAACCTTCAGCTTTATAAAAACCTTTCTGTTCAGCTATATAAGGTATGACTGCATGGGATGTATTATCGTGAATTAATCTAATTTTACCTTTTGCTTCAATTTGAGTGCTGAAAGTCAGTAAAACAGCAAAACATGAAACTAAAACAAACATTCTTCTCATAATCACTTCCTCCTAGTGTTTAGAAAAAAATACTACAAATTCATGCAAATTTGGCTGTAAAAAAAAAGTGTCTTGCAGGACAAATAGTAAATAGAACTGCCGTGTCCTCCACGACACCAGTTGCTAAATAACCATTCAACAGAAAATATAAATTTATGTATATTTAACTTTTATAACAGAAACACTTAAACAATGCAAAAATACAATTACTCAATAATCGGCAATAACACATATGGATTGTGAGATTCACTGAAATGTAAAGAAACATTTTTACTGAAAGTTTCAAATGGCCTATCCCTTGAATCATCGTGAAGAAATGGACCACAACCAGAGAATTTATTCATGTTTGGAAGAGTGCTACCTCCTCCTGTCTGGTAAACATAATCTTTACCTCTAACTGTAAGTCCAATTCTGTAATTTTTTGGAATTACTACTGAAGTTGGCCAAATTTCAACATCAATTTCATAAATTTCACCCGGCTCAAGTAACTGATCTTCATCGTGAGTATGAAATGGTCTATAAGGCAAACTTAAATCTATATCGAGTTTCCTGCGTGATGCACGAAGCCAACCTTGTGCGGTAGGGGTTGTCGGATCAAGAGCTCCCTGAAAAACAACCTCTTTAAAATCTTCCGTAAACACTCTGAGTATCAAGAAAACATCGGCATCTTCAGTTTCAGAAGATATATATAATCTCGAAGACAGAGGACCAGTAATCTCCATCTCACTTTCGAGGGGAGGCGTAACAAAAGTTACCCCATCTCCTAATCCTTTGTAATTAACTACATCCTCATGATTGTTTGCTTCTGTCTCTAAAGAGAATTTTTTAGGATTCAGAAAAAACTTTGTCCATTTAGTTCTTGCTAATGGCCATTCGCTTTCTTCTCTTTCTACAAACTTGTCTTCAGGATGTCGGACTTGCAATAAGACTTTAGGCTGTTTTTTCCAACCTGTATCTTCTCCTTTAAGATAATGTCCAAAAAACTTTTTCTGCAGATTAACTCCATAGTCTGTATAAAATTCTGTCCAGTGTTCTATTCCATGTACTTCTAACCATTTTTCTTTTGATGCAGCGTTGTTAAATCCTTCAAAATTGCCTCTTGAATGCAAAGATTGCCCGCCCCAATTAGATGATGAAAACAAAGGAACGTTGATTTTTGAAAAATCAGGCATTCTATCTGTCCAATATAAATCAGTAGAGAAATTATTCGAAAAAAGATCATTCGCCATATCTGCCCTATGATACCCGAGCTCTTCTTCGCTCATCGTATCAGGCCCAGAAACCCATTGACCATTTACTCTTGCTCTGTAACCTTTGACTCCCATACCGTGTTGCCTAGGAAGGCATCTACCCTTATACCAATTACCTCCATATGTGCAGAAGATCCCACCATGGTGTGACATTTCTCTGTATAAATCCGAAGCGCCTTCCCAAATACAAACTGCAGAAAGATGAGGAGGTTGCATTGCAGCTACCTGCCATTGATTAATGGCATAATACGAAATTCCATTTAACCCAACTTTTCCATTTGACCATTCCTGTACTGCTGCCCACTCTATGCAGTCATAAAAATCTTTAGTTTCCCTTTTTGAAAAAGGGTCTAAATATCCAGGAGATCTACCTGCGCCCCTTGAGTCTATCCTGATACATACATAGTCATCTGGAACCCATCTCTCTGGATCAACAACTTCCCAATTTTGGTATTTACTAGAAGAGTCTGCCAGGATCTCAGGAAAATTCGTAGTCATTGACTCCCATTGAGGAGCATATGCATCTTGAAATGCCAACCACTTCCCGTATGGGCCATGTGTCATAAGGACAGGATATTTGCCATCTTCTATAGGACAAAAAATATCTGCTCTTAAATTCAATCCATCATCCATCTCAATTGCGACATCCCAAAATATTTTCATTCCATCTTTGTAGTCAATAGTCCCACTCATTGTTAATTTCCTTTTTATTTTGTTATTTTATACATCACAATTATTTGGATATTTTTACTATAACGTATGGGAAAGGTATGTACAATTGAAGGATATTGAACTCAGCGATGAATTAGTATTTTTACAAAATACAATTAAAGATATCACTGAAAAATTTATTAAACCTAGAGCTAGCGAAATAGACGAACTTGAAAAATATCCAGAAGATATCTTCCAAATTCTTAAAGAGCATGATTTGCTTGGCTTATTTATTGAAGAAAAATATGAAGGAACCAACCTTGGAATCCTTGGCACTTGTGTCGCAATAGAAGAAATTGCAAAACATTGCTCGAATTCTCCATTATTTCTTTCTATCCCCTTATTAGCATCAAGACCAATTGCTGTCGCTGGCAGTAAAGAACAAAAAAAACATTTTTTAACTGGAACAGCAAAAGGAACAATTAAATGCTCTCTTTCAATGACAGAACCTCATGCAGGAACAGATGTTGCCAATATTAAAACTCGGGCAGTTAAGGATGGAGAATCATGGGTTATCAATGGACAAAAAACATACTGTACAGGTTCAAGCGTTGCCGATTATATAATTTTGGGTGCAAAAACTGATCCTGATGCTGGCTACGAGGGTTTAGTATTTTTAATAGTCCCTACAAATTCTGATGGTTTTAAAGTTGGCAGACACGAAAGAAAAATGGGAATGAGAGGAATTCCAACTTGCGAACTTTTCTTTGAAAATTGCCGTATTCCTATTGAGAACCAAATAGGAGAAGAGAAAACTGGATTCAAAACTGCCATGCTTGGCTTCAATCAAGCCAGACCTGCAATTGGCGCAAGAGGTGTAGGACTAGCACAGGGATGCTTGGATTACGCTATTGAATATTCAAAAGAAAGAGAGGCATTTTCAAGGCCTATTGCAAAGTTTCAGGGAATTCAATTAATGATAGCAGAAATGTTTATTAATATTGAAGCTGCTAGACTTTTGGTGCATAAAGCTGCGAGATTAATAGACAACGGAAATTTCGGAAAAGAACATGCACATCATTTTTCTGCTGCTAAAAGCTTCTCATCTGATGTTGCAATGAAAACATCAGTTGACAGTATTCAGATCTTAGGCGGTGCTGGTTATATGAAAGATCATCCTCTTGAAAGATTCATGAGAGACGCAAAACAATTGCAAATCATTGAAGGAACAACACAAATCCAACAGATTCTCATAGCAAAGAATTTACTAGGATATTAAATTTTCAGGACAGGATACTCCCATCATGCGCATTCTTATAATTTCTCACGCATATGCGATTCCTATATGGCTAGAAAAAATTCAAGAGATTTCAAAAGACCCTTCCCTTGAAATATCAGTATTAACCCCTAAAGTGTTCTGGGATTCTAATCGCAAATCTGTCACATACCCATGCAAAAAAAAATCTTATAATTTATTGACTGGAAATGTAGTATTTCCGAAAAGAGTTACTGGCCATTTCTATGTTCAAGGATTAAAAAAAGCAATAAGAGAAGTGAATCCTGACATTATCCATTTAGAGGAAGAACCTTGGAGTAATGTAGCAGCACAAATTCATTTAATAAAAAAGATATATTTTCTCAAATTCAAATTAATAGTTTTTTCGTGGGAAAATTTAGATTTAAACCTTCGAAAAATTTACAACATCACAGAAAATTATACCCTACGTAACGCTGACCTTTTTATTGCAGGGGGACAAACCAGCAAAGATCGTTTAATTAGACGTGGTGCAAGACCGGAATTAATTAAAATTCTTCCACAATTTGGACTTGACCCTGAATTATTCAGACTCCCATCAGAGAATGAAAGAAACAATACTTTCACTATTGCCTACATTGGAAGAATTATGCATCTAAAAGGAGTAGATCTAGCATTAAAGGCCTTTCAAAATCTGAAAGGAAAATGGAAGGCTATCATCGTAGGCAGTGGCAATATGAAAGATGAAATTTTACAACTTACAAAAGAATTATCGCTAGGGGGAAAAATAGAGTTTATAGATTGGGTTGACCATTATGATATTCCTTTATATATGAGAAAAGCCCATGTTCTTGTCGTTCCTTCTAGAACAACTCCAAACTGGGCAGAACAATTCAGCCATCCTTTAATTGAAGCAATGAGTTCTGGGACTGTACCAATTGGATCAGATTCGGGAGAGATTCCTTATGTAATTGGCAAAGAAGGTCTAATTTTTCAGGAAGACAATCATATTCAATTACAAAATGCTATCCAAAAACTTATGGACAACCCTCAACTACTTGAGGAGTTATCTATAGCAGGAAGAAAAAAGGTTTTAACCCAATATTCATGGAAATGTATTGCTGAAAAAACAATTGAATTCTACAGAGAAGTATATGCACCTTAAATTAAAGTGTTTTGCATTTTAGTTTCTAATCAAAAATGATATCTTTCCATAACTTAATTAGCAGAAACAGGAGAACTCAATGACCCCATTCGTTAATGCTGACGATGAAACAACCTGGCCTAAAGATATCATCATTCCACTTGAAGAACCCTTCTCTGACGATAGGGGCGTTATACAAAACCTCTTAGAAGGCAAGATAGGTAGTGCCGTACTAATCACATCCAAAAAAGGTTCTGTTCGTGCGAATCATTATCACGAAACTGATTGGCATTTCTGTCACGTTCAAGAAGGTGAGATAGAATATTTTCATAGAACTGTAGGGAGTGACAACCCACCTGAAATGTTAACTATCAAAACAGGAGAAATGTTTTTCACTCCTCCTATGGTTGAACATGCAATGAGATTCACAAAAGATACTACTTTTCTAACACTTGCAAGAAATGCAAGAAATCCTGAAGCATACGAGTCTGATGTTATAAGGGTAAATCTTATATAGCCTATGAATAATCCAATAGTTACGAAAAGACGCTCTTGCAGACTCTGTGGAAGTTCAAACGTAGAAGTTGTCTTCAAATTGAGAACTACTCCGCCAGCCAATGCTTTTAGAAAAAAAAATAATATCAAAGAAAAACAGACTAAATATCCCCTAAATCTTTTGCTTTGCAATAATTGTGGACATACGCAACTTCGTGAAATTCTCGACCCCAAAGTTCTTTTTGAAAATTATGTGTACGTCTCAGGTACATCGAAGTCATTTATTCGTCACTTTGAAAAATACGCAAATCATGTCACTTCTAGATACAAATTGAAAAAAAATAGTTTAATTGTTGAGATTGGAAGTAATGATGGAACTTTACTGAAATTCTTCAAAGACAAGAAACACAGAGTGATTGGGATAGACCCTGCAAAAAGTATAGCAAAAGAAGCAAATAAGGAAGGTATAAAAACAATTCCTACATTCTTTAATGAAAAAGTATCAAAAGAAATACTCAGCCAAGAAGGTCCCGCAAATATCATTATCGCAAATAATGTATATGCACATGTGGACGATCTTAAAAGTCTAACTATCTCGATCAGAGATTTGCTCCATAAAAATGGAGTTTTCATATTTGAGGTTTCTTATCTAATAGATGTCTATAAAAAAACTTTATTTGATACTATTTACCACGAACATCTTTCATACCATACGATTAAACCACTTATTCATTTTTTTGAGTCTTTAAATATGAATCTTTTTGACGTTCAAAGAATCAATACTCATGGCGGCTCAATTCGCTGTCATGTACAAAAAAATACTGGAAAGAAAAAAATAAAAAAATCAGTGAAAAATTCATTACAAACTGAACAAAGATATAAGATCTTTAATACTTCTACATTTCATAATTTTTCAGCATCTATAAATGATTTAAGAAATGATTTGAGTTATTTGATAGAAAGTATTCGTAAAAATGGAAAGAAAATAGCAGGGTTTGGCGCACCAGCAAAGGCTACTACATTGATGCATCACTTTAAGATTAGACGACAAGATATTGAATATATTGTCGATGACAGTCCATTAAAACAAGGATTATATACTCCCGGCTACAATATACCAGTAGTTAGTTCTAAACACTTAACAGAAAAGCCAGTAGATTTTTTATTAATACTGGCATGGAATTTTTACGAATCTATCATTAAAAATCATAAAGATTTTTCCAAAGACGGGGGAAAATTCATCATACCCCTACCAAAACTCAAGGTGATTTAATTGAATATTGAAAATCATGAACAAGACCCCAAAGAAATAGTTGATAAATTAGGCGATGAAATAAAAGAATTCAATGGAAAAACTATGCTTATTACTGGAGGACTTGGGTTCTTAGGGCAAATGTTTGTCCGTGTTGGGAAGATTTTAAATGATAATTATCTTACAACTCCCTGCAAAATTATTTTAATGGATAATTTCATAACTTCTTCTGAATCTTCAAAAGACGATTTCGATTATGATTTTGTGGAATTTATGAAACACGATGTAATACAAAATATTTCTGTCGATGAACCAATAGATTTCATCATTCACGCTGCTGGGATAGCTAGTCCAACCTACTACAGAAAATATCCACTAGAAACACTTGATGTGGCAATTCAAGGAACTAGAAATATGCTAGATATTGCTAAAGAGAAGAATTCTAAATTGCTTTTCTTTAGTTCTAGTGAAATTTATGGAGACCCTTATGATAATGATGTTCCAACATCTGAAGATTTCAGAGGAAACGTATCTTGTCTAGGACCACGCGCTTGCTATGATGAGAGCAAGAGGCTTGGTGAAACTATCGTAAGAATTTACTTTGAACAATTTGGTGTTCGCTCTGTAATAGTTAGGCCATTCAATGTTTTCGGACCTGGAATGAACAAAAATGATTACAGAGTACTTCCTAACTTTGCAAGACTAATCATTTCCGGAAATAAAGTGAAAGTATATGGAACTGGAAAACAGACAAGGACATATTGCTATATTACAGATGCTGTTACGGGATTCATAAAAGCACTTCTAAATGGCAAACCTGGGGAAGCATATAATATTGGCAATGACACACCAGAAATTTCTGTTATCCAGCTAACTAAACATATCAGCAATGTTATCAAGGAAGAAGTCAGAGTTGAATTATCAGAATATCCTTCGAGTTATCCACCAGATGAACCACAAAGAAGATGTCCCGATCTAGCAAAATCTAAGAAAGACCTTGGTTTCGATCCAACAGTAGATTTAGAAAATGGCCTACAAAAGTTTTTTGAATGGGCCAAATTTGCTTATAGTCAATAAAGAGATACTTAATGAGAAAAATGAAATTTGCCCTTATTGGTGCTGGTAGATGGGGGAAAATATACATTCAAACTATTTCTCGTTTAGCAAATATGGAAATTTCTTTACTATGTACTAGTAATCTAGAAAACAGGAAATTAGTCGATTCGAATTGCCATATTTGTTCAGATTGGCGCGATATTTTAACAAAAAAAAATATTGATGCTTTAATACTAGCAGTTCCACCTTCAATTCAGTTTGAAATTTTATTAGCAAATTTAAAATCAAAAATTCCCTTGATATTAGAGAAACCTCTTACTATAGATGCAAAGCAAGCCAAGGAAATAAAATCTCTGTACTCAAAAGAAAATATCATTTCTCTTGTAGATCATATCTACCTTTTCCATCCTGCCTATACGACTTTAAAGAAAAATTTGCACTTAATAGGAAATATAAAATCGATCAAAACAGAAGGTGGTTCTTTTGGGCCATTTCGTCACCATACTCCCCCACTTTGGGATTATGGACCACATGATCTATCAATGTGTTTAGATATTATAAAAGATTATCCCAATAAGATTACAACAACTCGAATTAGCAGACAAAAAAATAAAGAGACTCTAGAAGAAGTATGGGAAGTCAATCTTCAATTTTCTAGTGGAATTCAAACAAAATCAATAATAGGAAATGGAATGAAAAAAAAGACAAGAAAAATGGAAGTTATCGGTGAGGAGGGGTCTTTAATTTTTGATGATTTCGATAAAGATAAATTGAATTTAAAAAAGAATTTTGAAATTTCAAAAATATTAATCCCAAACGAAAGCAAACTTCCATTAGATATTGCGATAGAGACTTTCGTAGATGCTATTAGAGGGAAACATGATAGCAGGCTAGGACTTACCCTTGGTTCTGATATCGTAACGATATTAGAAGAATGTTATTTAAATAATTAAATTTTTCGAATAAGATGCATTTAAAAGGGAGCTTTTCATGCATAAACTTTGGGCCTTAGATGCTTACGAAATCTCTGAATTATTCAGAACTAAAGAAGTATCTGCTATTGAAATATGCAATCAAATCATTCAACACATAGAAAATATAAATCCGAAATTAAATGCTATAGTTGCAAAAACATTTGACGATGCCCTGGAAACAGCAGAAAAGTTAGATAAAAAACTAAAAAATGGAGAACATCTAGGCACTCTTGCTGGTGTTCCTATCACAATCAAGGAAAATGCAGACCAAAAAGGATTTGCTACAACAAACGGTGTCAGAATTCAAAAAGATTTAATAGCTACTAAAGATAGTCCTGTTGTAGAAAATTTGAAAAAAAGTGATGCCATTATCGTTGGCAGAACCAATACACCCCCATTTTGCATTCATTGGTTTACTAGAAATAGTCTTCATGGCCATACGTTAAATCCTCACAATAACACTATTACTCCTGGTGGCTCTTCAGGTGGTGCTGCATCTGCTACTGCATCTGGCATGGGCGCAATAGGTCATGGAACTGATATTGCTGGATCTATTCGATATCCTGCGTATGCTTGTGGCATACATGGACTAAGACCCAGCTTAGGAAGAGTCCCCATGGTAAATTATACTGGTCCAGATAATCATATAGGTGCACAGATAATGGCCGTAACCGGTCCTTTGGCTCGATCCATCACTGATATCGAACTTGGTCTTAAAGCCATGAGCATGGAAAATTATAGTGATCCATGGTGGTCCCCCGTACCATTATCTTTCCCAATGCCTGCAAAAAAAGCTGGTCTTGTAATAGAAATTGAGGGATTAAAAATTGATCCTATTGTAGTAGAAGAATTAAAGAAAGTTGCAAAAGCACTAGAAGAATCTGGTTGGATTGTAGAAGAAGTGTCACCCCCTAACTTTCAAAAAGCAGCTAAATTTCAAGCAGTCCTCTGGCTTGGTCAATTCAGAAGAACTGGCGGTGAAGTAATCAAAAAAGAAAATGACCCTGACGCTAATTTTATTTACAGCCAAATGACTAGAAGATGTTCTGAACCAAGTTTAGAAAATTTCATGGATGCATTACAAAATAGAGCGACCATAGGAAGAGAATGGAATAGATTTTTTGATCAATATCCAATAATGCTTTGCCCAACAACTGGCGATATACCATTTGAAGATTTGAAAGATCTAGAATCTCCAGAATCGTTTGATATGGTGTTTGACTCTATGCTTCCTCAAATCGCTCCACCATATCTAGGACTCCCAGGAATGTCTTTTGCTACAGGAAAAACGAAAAACAATGTCCCTCTCGGTGTTCAGATGATTTCCAGAAAATATCGAGAAGACGTTTTATTAGCAGCAGGATATGACCTAGAAAAAATTTTTCCAAAAATAAATCCTGTCCTGCCAAACTTTTAAGGTAACTTCAAAGTTAAATCATATTACGATTGAAGAATTTCCTGGAATAAAATTAAAGCAGATTTTGCAAAAACTTTCATATTTTCCGATCTATCATTGCTCCCTGTTTCTATAGTAATACATTTCACATCTTCCTTTGAAGAAACAGCAATACAACAATGCCCGGGAGAATCTCCATATCTATTTCCACTAGGTCCTGATGCGCCTGATTCTGAAATGGCGTAATCGCTTCCTAAATGATTTTGTATAGCATGTGCAAGACGGATTGCATATTCTTCCGTAGAAGGTCTCAATCCATCAAAAAAACTATCGTCAACAGAAAGCATCTTGTGTCTAGATTCATACGTATACAGAACTCCTCCTCCGAGAAAATAAGAAGAAGCCCCAGCAACAGATAACAAAGAAGACGAAATCAAACCTCCCGCAGATGTTTCTGCAACAGAAACTGTTTTTGAAGATTGTTTTAAATTCTTGCCTATCTTTTCTGCTTGCTTAAATAATTCCATTCACATCCCCCTTTAAGCAAATTATTTGTTTTATGCAATGTGCTTTAAAATCTCCACGACTTGCTCTGGTGTTTGAGCTACAGCCATTGAGACTCCATCTATTTCTTTTAAGGCATGAGTATGTTCATCTCCATGTATAGTAATGATAGATTTCCCAAGAGCTGATGCAACCCCAGCGTCAAAAGCCGCATTCCATTGTTTATACTTTTCTCCAAATCTTACAACAACAATATCGGAATCTTTTATCAAATTACGTATACGAATAGAATTCATCTTTGCTGCCTTATGATCTTTCCAGAAACTTTTCTCCTCCGATCCTAAAATATCTACCCCGCAGTTATCACTTGCATCATGTTCAATAATTGGTGAAAAGAATTCGACCGGAAGATTATTTTGTTTCGCTCCTTCTTCAATACATTCACGCCAATCAGTGTGAATTTCTCCAGATAAATATACACGCCATATTTTGCTACTTTTTTCCTGATTCATCTCATATCCTTTCTTCGTAATTATTTATCTTTTTCGCTTAACTCTATGCGAATATCTTCAGGGCCTCTAATGAATGCGGTTACCCTACCGCCCATGCCCACTGGAGCAGGATCGCGAATAAATTCTGCGCCTTTGGTTTTCAAGGTTTCCGATAGTTGCGTCACGTCATCTACAGAAAAAGAAAAATGATCTACTCCCATTACAGAATCAGGATGATTTTTTCCAGGATTCTCTGATGGTCTTACTCCTCTTAAGAACAATTTAGCTTCCCCTACTTTCACAATTGCATTAGGTGCACCATGAAAATTTTCATCTAAAAATTCTAATGACCCGTCGAAAACATTCACGAAATAGTCCTTCATTTTTTCTACGTCATTGCAAATAATATGAACGTGATCAAAAGACAGCTTCAATTTTAAATCCTCCTTCTTAAACTTCCAGAACAAAAAGAAAGTCATGGGTATATTGGAAAAATTTCAGTAACCGTTTACATTTGAATAGATTAAACATACATGAAGATTTTTTTCAATTTCAATTCTGTAAAGGAGCAAATTAATGTCACAAAAGCTTGGCTATATAGGGCTTGGGAAAATGGGACTTGCATTATCAAAATCACTTCTAAAAAATGGTTACGACGTCTATGGATACGATATAGACCCAAAAAGACTTGAAATGCTTAAAGAGATTGGTGGGAATCCCGTTTCTTCTGCTAAAGAACTAGCAGAAACTTGCGATATTGTTTTTTCGATACTCTTAAAAACTGAACATATAGAAGAAAATACATTTGGAGACAATGGAATTACAAAAGCAAAAAACCAAAACTTTATCTTCATAGAGATGTCTACTATGTATCCAAGTTGGCAGGTAAATTTATCCAGCCGTTTACGCAAAGAAGGGATAGAAATGTTAGATGCGCCGATTTCAGGCTCACATCCCAAAGTCGATGACAAAACAATCTCTATCATGGTAGGAGGCAAAAAAGAAATTTTTGATCAAATAGCTCCTGTACTTCAATCTATAGCTGCCAATGTTCACTATACTGGACTGAATGGAACCGGCGCGACAATGAAAATAGTCACCAATCTTTTTGTGAATTCAAATGCTGCCTTGCTAGCTGAAATGGTTTTAGTAGGCGAAAAAGCCGGATTATCTCACGATACTATGATGGAATGTTTGCGGACCGGATCGGTAAAAGGAGTTATGCTCGAACAAATGGCACCCAGACTTTTCTCCAGAGACTTCGCTCCTAGAGGAGCTGTTGAAATTTTTGTAAAAGATATGGGTATGGCTATACAACTCGCTGAAGAGAATGGAATAGACCTAAGAGTAGTCAAAGCCAGCAGGGAGATGTTTCAGAAAGCCGAAAAAGCAGGCTGGGGAAAAGATGATGCTAGCCGCGTAATTGAAGTCTACGAGGGAAAAGCAGAAAATTAAACTTATATTGTCTCTACTTGTATAATTCTGCCTTTATTGTCTGTGCTTCCAAAGGGATAACCTGCACAAAGAATTACTTGTTTTCCTCTATCAGCAATTTTTTCTTCAAGAATTCTTTTGCGAACAGTCGGCAGTACTTTTTCGATAGAAATTCTCTTCCCAATTTTCCATGGAACTACTCCCCAGGAAAGGGATAATTTTTGCAAAGTTCTCTGCGATGTACTTAGGGCAACCACGGATTGATTGGGCCTAAACATAACAATTCTTCTTGGAGTATCTCCAGAATCTGTAGGACTAATTACCAAAGATGCTTCTAGTTCTTTTGCTAATTCTACGGTTGAACCTGCCACTGCATAAGGGAGCTTTTTAGATTTACTTCTCGATATTTTTCGTTTTTCCATTTTGTTGAATTGTTTTTCCGTAGTATTCGCAATTTTCGACATTATCCTTACAACCAAAGAAGGGTTATGTCCTATGGAAGTTTCCTCACTTAACATAATAGCGTCTGAACCATCGATAATCGCATTTGCAACATCACTTGCTTCTGCTCTCGTTGGTCTATGAGATACAACCATAGAAAGCAACATTTCGGTCGCGGTAATGACAGGTTTTCCTGTACGGTTCGCGTAACGAATAATCTTTTTCTGAATAAGAGGCACTGCATCTAATTCAACTTCAATCCCGAGATCTCCTCTAGCAACCATGACCCCGTCTGCGGATTTGATAATATTTTTATAATTTTTAATCGCCTCAGCCTTTTCCATCTTGGCAATAATAAAAATATCTGATTTCGCTCTTTTTAATATTTTCCTGCACAGGTCAACATCTTCAGAGGTTCGCACAAAAGATAGTCCTATAAAATCTACTTTTTCCTGAATGCACACTTTCAAATCTGCATGATCTTTCCGAGTTAATGATGGAATGTTCAGCTTTGTATCCGGCATATTTAGTCCTTTGCCTTCTTTCAAATCTCCGCCTATGACAACCCGACACTTCACCTGCAAGGATCCGGACTGGATTACTTTAAGTTGCAATTTTCCATCCGAAATCATCACCATATTGCCAACCTTCAACTGCGGAATAAGTTCCTTGCGATTCAAAGATAATTTTGTAGCATTACCAAGTCTGGTTTCTGCTGAAAGAATAACGGTTTTTCCTTTCACTAGTTTTGCGCCCTCTTCTACTTTCCCTAAACGGAATTTCGGACCTCCCAAATCTGCGAGTATCCCGACATATTTCTTTAACTGTTTCGAAATTGTTCGGATTTTACGAATAGTTTCAATTTTTTCTTCGATAGTCCCATGAGAGAAATTCAAGCGAGCGACATCCATTCCTTCCTGGATCATTTTACGAAGGATTATTGAATCTATGCTGGCTGGACCAATCGTACAAACTATCTTCGTTTTTCTCATGAAAACTCCTAAAGTTACGAACTATCTACTACAAGTTTATTAGCGTTTTATTAGATTTCTAATTCCTTTCCATTCACTGTGACTTTTCCTTCTAAAGGAACTGGTTGTACAATGAGCTTTTCTGCAAAACATCCTCCTTTAGCACATTTGATGAGATGTGCGATTTTATTTTCATCTTCATCTGACTCTATTTCTAAATGTGTACGGAATCCTTGATGATCTACATTCACTGTTCCTTGTATAACCGAACCATGTAAAAGATAATCTCCTTCCACATGACATTTTCCGCTTTTTATTTCCATTTTCAGCATATGCGCGTACCGCGCAACCTGGGTAAGTAGTCAAAATCCTATTGCGGTTGCAAGCATGGGCATAGGAGGGGAGTACTTTCCAGTGCCTCCAATTCTTTCTGATTCATCTGAATAAATAGTCCAACCCGCTGACTCTCCTACTTTGAGCATAGGTTCGTTTTCCATGGTTTTTGTATCCGCACGTAGTTCCATCAAAACTCCCTTTCGGGGAAGTTCGGGTTTATCTGTAATTCTTTCCCCTGGCTCAGTTGGTGCATCATTCCATCGAAGTGGCTGTTCCATAAAATTTCTCCATTAAAATATTGACTAAAATACGATTCCTTTGAAATAATAAAAAAAAATAATTTTTCTATTATATCATTATAAAAATGAATGAGAATAAAATGCCTTTCTACAAATCATCAGAACTCAAAATGGAAGATATTGGAACCGGAAATGCCGGAGAGTATCAGCCTATACTCGGACAGTTAATGAAAGCCGGTGTTGTAACATACTACAAAGGGACTGGCTCCAAACCGCACTGGCACAACAATGACGAACAAATTTTATATGTATTGGAAGGAAAAAGACTCTTTCGTGTAGGCGATGAGGAAAAAGTTATTGAAAAAGGTGATATTGTTCATATCCCTAGGGCAACACTGCACGGAGGAAGGACACTAACTGACAAAGCTGTAATGTGGGTGACCAAAAGTCCCGCTGATGATCCAAGCCTTGGAGCAGATCATCATTACCCAGAAAATTTACAAGAGATCATGGACAATCTTGACAGGAAAGCTGCTGAATTATCTTAAAACTTCATACTCCATTTTTTAGGGGACGAATATGCATAAAAAACTTCTCTCATTCCTAACAGTTTTTCTATTTTCAATTTCCTTCTTCTCTGTTTCTGCAAACGCCGATATCGGAAATATGCTCAAGCAATTAGAAAATATGGGGAAAAAATTAGACAATATCGGAGAGAAAAAAATTCCTTCTCCAGGCCAATCTAGTTCAAGTTTAAAAAACCAGCTAACAAATCGTTCTCTCATTTTTGCTTGGTACTTGAAAAGACAAGGAAAAAGAGACGCCCAGTTAAAAAGTGTATACCAATACGTATATTTTGGAAAAAACGGAAAAATGTGGGGCTTGTTCCATGCTAAAGACAAAAAATTAAACCAAAAATATTTATATGCAGTTAGCGGTAAATGGAAAGAGAATAACGGCAGAGTATGTATTAGTCACGTCCCTATGTATGCAACTTCCGATCGTTCTAAACTCCGTGTAAAAGAAGCAAGAAAGTACTGTTACAACTTTCCAAAAGAAGGTCTCTCTGCATTAAATTTAGAAAATAGAGCATTCGATGGTTTCCGCAGGGGAAGCAAAAGAATTCAATCTTTTATTATTCCTAAAAAGCAACCGGATAGATACAAAAAATATAACCTTGTAAGTCAAGTATCAGTATCCGTAAAAAAAGACATGACATTTAGAAGAGATTATAAAAAATGGAATAAATATGTCACCAGTATACTGGCCAGACAGAAAAGGCAAAAGAAAGCCAATTTAGAAACAAAAAGGTATAACGATAAAAAGGCACAAGAGAAAGCAGAACAAAAAGCAATGCTAAAAGCCAGGGAAAAACAAGATATGTCCCAAATGTCTTCTTTCAAAAATGCTAGAGGAAAATGGGGCGTTAAATTTGGAATGACTAAAAGACAAGCTGGAGCTGCAAGCAAAATGTGCAAGTATTCTCCAAGCAATAATCCAAAATATGATGGTTGGATTAATTGCAAAAGAGAATTGTTCGGCATCATGCGTTCTGTTCCTTTAGCATTTAGAAAGAAAAACGGAAGAAATGTAGTGTCCGGCATACAAGTAGCGCTAGGAAAACATACCTACGCAGAGTGGACAAAATTACATAATATGCTTAGAAAAAAATACAAAGTAAACAAATCAGCCAATGCTTCAGAAAGAGAAATGTACCGGGCGAAAACTCTTACCCGTTACTCCAATATTTACGACAATGGACGTATTGTGCTGCAGGTAAGTAAAGCTTGTGAAAAAAGAGGCGGTAAATACAGCAACTACAGATGTCTTTGGTATAAAGATGTTATGCATCTTTGCTACTGGGACGATATAGAAGCCAGATTATTTATGAAACTCCTCAAGAAAAGATCGAAAAAAGAAGACCTATAATAATACAAAGGAGCGAAATGCCTTTTTATAGAACATCAGAACTGAAAATGGAAGATATCGGCACAGGAAACCCAGGAGAGTATCAACCAATCCTGGGGGAACTTATGAAAGCAGGTGTGGTTACGTACTACCGCGGCACAGGAACAAAACCCCATTGGCATAACGTCGATGAACAGTTTTTTTATGTGACAGAAGGAAAATGTCTCTTTCTTCTTGGGGAAGAAGAAAAACACATAGAAGAAGGAGATATTGTTTATATACCTAGAGGCACTTTACATGTGGGCAGAAGCACTACAGATAAATGCGTAATATGGACCACCAAAAGCCCAGCGGAAGAACCAAGTCTAGGCGCTGATCATCATTATCCAGAGAACATGCAGGAAATTATTGACGGTCTTGAAAAAAGAGCAGAAGCGTTATACGAATAGATTTTTAACGTGCACGAAGCCTTGGATCTAAAACATTTCGAAGCCAGTCCCCTACTAGATTCGCTCCCAGTACCGTGATAGTAATCGCAAGTCCTGGGAAGGTAACAATCCACCAGGATACATAGAGATAGGACCTTCCCTCTGCAAGAAGTCCTCCCCAAGTAGGGGTAGGCGGCGGAACTCCTAGTCCCAAGAAACTCAGACCAGATTCTATGACTATCAACCTACCAAGATAAAGAGATGCAATTACAATAATCGGAGAGAGAACATTCGGAAGAATATGCTTGAAGATTATTCGAAAATCACTCCCACCTGACGCTCTAGTAGAAGTAACGTATTCACTTTCTCTAATGGCAAGGACATTTCCCCGCACAATACGGGCGTAAATGGTCCACTGTCTAAACGCAATCAACACGACTATCAACCAGAGACTGGGCTGCAATATCGCAATCGTTGCTAAAGCTAATAGAATAAATGGAAAAGATAATACAAAATCAACCAGCCTCATTAAAATATAATCTGTGACTCCTCCATAATATCCAGAGATAAGTCCAAGAAAGAGTCCTATACTTCCGGCAATCGCAGTCGCTGATATTCCGACTATTAAAGAAACTCTGGCACCATAAATCACTCTACTCAACAAATCTCTGCCTAAATGGTCCGTTCCCAAATAAAAAACCTTTCCGTCTTGTTCATACATCGGAGGCTTCATTGCTCTATTTAATATTTGTTCATGCGGATCAATAGGGGCAAGCCACGGGGAAAAAAGAGCACAAATCAATACCACTAGTAGAATCGATACTCCTGCTATTGCAAACGGATTTGTTTTAAGGGATTGAAATAAACGAGATCCTTTGTTGGATCCCAATTCATCGTCTACCTCAGTTTCTAAAACTTTTTCGTTCATTTTTTCCTTCTCTATTTATATTCAATTCTAGGATCAAGATACACGTATAAAATATCAACAATAAAATTGATTACCACAAAAATGGAGGCTAGTAGAAAAACGGCAGCTTGAACAATTGGAAAATCACGTTCATGTATTGCTTCTACAGTCAACCGCCCTACTCCAGGCCATGCAAAGACGGTTTCTGTAATTACCGTACCGCCCAACGTTAGAGCAAGATCAATACCAAGAACTGTTACAATTGGAATGGAAGAATTTTTCATTGCATGAGAAAAAACAACGCCAATTTCAGAAACACCTTTAGATCGTGCGGTAACAATATAGTCCTGCCTTAATACCTCCAGCATTTCAGATCTCATGAGTCTCGCTAACCTAGCGGTATGAAACATTGCTGCCGTAAACATAGGCATAATCAAATGTACCCATTGTTCATATCCAAATGGGGGAAGCCACTGCAGATGTACAGAGAAAAATAAAATCAACATCAACCCCAACCAAAAATCTGGGATTGCCTGACCTATGACGGCTATTGCCATCACCCCCTGATCATAAAACGTATTTTCTTTAATAGCGGCAATACAACCTATAGGAAGTCCAATAATAATAGAAAAGATAAATGCAGCGGAAGCGAGTTGTATAGTCGCAGGCATATGTTCTAAAACAATTTTGAAAGCAGATTCTCCATGTCCAAAAGATTCTCCAAAATCTCCTCTCAAAGCTCCTTTAAAATAAATCACATATTGCGTGAATAAAGGTTTATCTAAACCCATTTCATTTCTGAGTTGGGCAATATCTGCTTCCGTTGCGTCATCTGGCAACATAACTCTTGCAGGGTCTCCGGATAAATGGAGCAACAAGAAAACAAAGACCAAAACACATTTAAGCAAGATAACTGACTGAATCAAACGTCGGACTAAAAATCCGCTCATGAAACCTCCAGAATTTCTGCATACAGAACAAAAAAATATTCAAAAAAAAAACTCTCTCCCCATCTATAAAAAAACAGGGAG
>CAZLCI010000008.1:0-48270 GCA_964558115.1 uncultured Nitrospinaceae bacterium
ACATAGCAAGTTTCCTTGCAACTGTGCTACCTGCAGGACCACCACCTATTACAACAACATCCCAAAATTTAGAATTTACAACATCCATATTTTTATTCCAAAAACAATTTTCTTAATAAATGGTAACTTCAGATAATCAAAACAGTCTGCAGTTGCAATCGACTGAAACAGATCTCCCTCTATATCTATCATCTCATCACAATATGCTTCAGCAAAATTTTCTGCAGAGGGATTTAATAGGATTTTTTTAAAAATCTTTTTAGATAAAAAATGAATTTTTACAGGTTGAATTTTTCTTCCGACTTCAATTTGCGTACCGTCCCATAAAACAAAAGTCAACCCATATTCAAGATCCGAAAACAAGGAAATTAGAATCTCAGTAAGTCTAGAAATTGCCTCATTTTCCAAAGATTTCATTTGTGTAGTCATATTGGCCACCAAAATGTGTTCTTTTATTGAAAAATTTATTTTAAAAATACAACAATTTTAAGTCAATAGTTATTTTTGAAGAGTTACAAAAGTTTGAGGATGGATTAAAACCTAATTGTCACAAATACAACACCAATTACTATTGTAACTGAGGATAAAACTACTCGAGGTGTTATCTTTTCTTTATTCCCTAAAATTAATGGGGCAATAAAAAGAGTAAACAATGGAACTGTAGCAACTAATGGGGAAACTTTATAAACTTCACTCTTGCTAAGCGCAAAAAGAAGACTAAATTGTGCAGATGCCATTGCAATACCAGAAAAAATAAAATTCCTATTGCTTCTTGAGTTAAAAATAAATGCCTGCCAATTATTACTCAATTTCAAGAAGATAGGCCCAAAAATAGATGCTGACAAACCTTGAGCAAATCCTGCGAGCAATAAGGAGGTATGAAGTTCAATACCTGTTTTCCTGAGTGCATGTGCTAATCCAAAACACATAGCAGAAATCAAAGGAAGAAAAAGAAACTTAGTTCTCCCCATCTTCTTTCTTTCTCCTCCTGAAATAAAAACTATTCCCATAACCACAAGAATGATTCCAATCCAAACAAAAAGGGATGGTCTTTCTCCAAGAATAAAAAAAGCAGACAATGCACCGAAGATTGCATGCGTATTTGAAACTGCATTTGTTCTAGCAACTCCAATACGTTCTATAGACAAAAAAAGAAATAATAACGAAAGAGCAGGAGACGACAATCCAGCTAAAATAAAAAACCACATATTTGCAGTAAATGCAAAATGTGAAAAATCGACAAATAGAAGTGAAAGTGCAAAAAGAAGAAATTGAGTTTGCAAAACTACAAAACTACCTGTTTGCGGGGTACTCGAATCCAATCCTTTCCGAGTAAGGATACTTGATAAAGCAAAGAAAAAAGCTGGAATTAACCCAAGAAAATCTATTTTGTAATCTCCTTAAGCATATAAAGTACAATTATTATTTTCAGAATACTTTTGTATTTACAAGACCTATGGGCTTCAATCCAGAAAGAGCATCTAAAAGGTTTTCGCAGGTTTTTTTAATAGCAAGATTCTGTGTTTCTGGAGTTCTCGATGAGTTATGAGGTGAAATGAAAACGTTTTCAAGATTCCATAATGGATGATCCTTGGGAAGTGGCTCAGGATCTGTGACATCTAATCCTGCTCCATAAATTTTCCCTGATATAATACCTTCATACAGATCATCAGTTACTACAATCTCTCCTCTGGAAACATTAACAATTATACAATTTTCTTTCATAAGATTTATAGTTTGTTTACAAATTAACCCTCTTGTTTCTCTCACTAAGGGTAAAGATAAAACTATAAAATCTGAAATTTCGAAAATTTCTTCTAAAGATACAAATTGAATTTCAATGCCTTTGCAAATAGAAGGATCTGGAGTTCTTGTATTTACTGAAATATTCATCCCAAATCCTTTTGCAATTCTGGCAACATTCAATCCAATGTTTCCTAACCCAACTATCCCTATTTTCTTCTTTGCAAGCTGTATCCCAAGTCTATGCTTCCATTCTTCTTGAGCATTACGCATCCATGCATTTCGTGCAATATGCAGAATCATAAGAAAAACATGCTCAGAAACTGCCTGTCCTCTTACTCCCTCTACATTACAAACCATCACTCCTGATTCAGTTGCAAATTCTAAATCGATATTGTCTATTCCAGCACCTGGTTTTACAATAACTTTCAAATTGGTAGCTTGAGATATCATTTCTCTTGTAACTTCAGAAAAAACAGTGAGAATAGCATCCGTTTCTGGTAAATATTTTTTCAAAACATCCATTCCAAAACCTTCCGGATAGACTATCTCATTATCAGTCTTATACATTCTTTTTTGCAATTCTGATTTCCAAGCGGGTGACGCGAGCAATGGATCTACAGCTAAAATCCTTCTCAAAAGAATCTCCTCTTTTTATATTTATTTTTCGTTTAGGATTTCTTCTATAGATACTGATCTTTTTTCTAGATCACTCAGCAAAATTGCTCTCATAATCGCAAGGGCACGCAATCCTTGAATACCTGTTACTTCTGGTTCTTTGCCAGTACGAATTGCAGAATATAAATCTACAAATTGTTCTCTATTAGCTAAATTACGTCCACTAATAAAATCAAAATCTAAATTTATATATTCGGACTCCCATGTCTCCTGTCCATTTTTTTGAATTCTTGGCATATGAGCATTAGACAAAAGAAGATTGGCTTTAGAACCTTGAATTTCAAATGTAAAAGACATCGGAGAAAGATAAGAACCGGAAATAATCGCTATCTGCCCTGAACTGAAACGTAAAACAGATGCAGTTGAATCCTTTGTTTTAGAAGGTCCACCAACTTTTCCACAATTAGCTATAACTTCAACAACTTCCCCAAACAAGAATTCCATTACATCCGCAAGATGAATAGTATAACTATATAGAGGTCCACCTGGATTCTCTACTGGATCCCATCTTAGACTTTCTGCACCAGCTACGAGACCCAAGTTTCCTGAAAATTGAGAAATAGCAATGCTAATCATTCCTAAATTACCCGTTGAGACATACTCTTTTGCAGTGCGAAACATAGGCCATCTTCTAAAGTTTTGTCCAATATGTAGTTTCACTTTTTCTTCTTCACATACACGAATAATTTCTTTCGCTTCAGAAATTTTCAAAGACATTGGTTTTTCAAGGTGGATATGTTTTCCTGCTCTTGCAGAAGATATTGCATGTTCAAAATGAACACCATTAGAGGAAGCTATTACTACTGCATCAATATTCTCATTTTCAAGGAGATCATTTAGCGAAGAATGGTTCTTTGCATTAAATTTGTCAGAAAATTTTTCTCTTGATTTTTCAGTTCTAGCAAAACATCCTTCCACTTTTGCCAATTTAGATTCTAGAGCTGCTTCAGCAAGTACACCACCCCACCATCCTAGACCAACAAAACCTAAACCTATTGGATTTTCAACTGACAATTAATACACTCACTCGATAATTTTCAATTCAGGAACACTTGTTGGAGCAGAAGAATTAACTATTGCTATTTGCAATGCAACATTTCTAGCAGCTTCCTTAAATGCTTGTGCTACAGGATTTTGATTTTCACTAGCAACTATTGGAGAACCTTGATCTCCACCAAGGCGAACCTTCACATCTAATGGAATCGAGCCTAGGAAAGGAACTTCATATTTTTCTGCCGCCCTCTCCCCACCACCAGTATCAAAAATATTTTCACGATGATTGCAAGAAGGACATTCGTAATAACTCATATTTTCAATAATACCAAGAATAGGAACATCAGTTTTACGAAACATTTGTAATCCTTTTCTAGCATCCAATAAAGCTATATCTTGTGGAGTAGAAACAATAACTGCCCCGGCCAACGAAACTTGTTGAACTATTGTCAATTGTGCATCTCCTGTGCCAGGAGGAAGATCAAGTATCAAATAATCCAAATCTCCCCAAACCGTTTCTGACAAAAACTGAGTCAAGGCCTTCATCACCATAGGCCCCCTCCAAATTACGGGGCTGTCCTCTTCAACCAAAAACCCCATAGACATTACTCTTACTCCATGTGCTTCTAGAGGATAGATACGATTTTTTTCATCTGCGTGAGGTCTTTCGTTTGGAATACCAAGCATCAAGGGCTGACTTGGTCCATATATATCAGCATCTAGAATACCTACATCTGCACCCTCTGAGGATAATGCAAGAGCTATATTCACAGCAACAGTTGATTTACCCACTCCACCTTTACCGCTAGCTACAGCCAAAATATTTTTTACGCCCGGCACAGACATTTTACCAGGAGAAACAGCAGATGAAGCAATATTACTTGCAAGACGAACATTTACACTTTGAACACCTTCAAGTGTTCCAATAGCCATCTTACATTCTTCTAAAAACTGGTCTTTCCTAGGATGTGCAGGAGTAACTAATTCAAGAGTAAATGCAACAGAATCTCCACATATTTGAATATCTTTAATCATTTTGAGACTTACAATATCTTTGCCAAGATCCGGATCTCTGATCTTACTCAATGCATCTAAAACAAGACTCTCGCTTACTTCATGCATTTCCAACTCCTTATGAACAAACTAAAAATATTCTTTTAATTAAAAATAATAGTTATAACATTATCCATTCTAAAACAATGATAAAACAAAATGAAACAATATTAGGACTTGAGACGAAATATTCTAGCAATTATAATTCTATGCGTTTTATGATTTAATCTACAGTTTAACAAAGGAGTTGAAAAAGTTGAATATTATAGTTTGCATTAAACAAGTACAGGATCCAGATATTCCACCTCGAGATTTTAAGGTAGATGAAGAAAAGATGGAGATTTTACCTCCTTCAAATGTTTCTCCTGTGATTAGCACATTTGATGAAAATGCTATTGAAGAAGCAATATCTCTTAAAGAAGAACATGGCGGCAAAGTAACAGTAATTACCGTTGGTCCAGAAGATTGCAAAGACTCATTAAAAAAATGTTTAGCTATGGGTTGTGATGATGCAATCCTCTTGAATGATACTTGTTTTGAAAACTCCGATGCTTTTGGAATTGCACGTATCTTAGCAGCTGCTATTAAAAAAGTAGGAGAATTCGACATAATCTTATGTGGAAGATTAAGTAGTGACTGGGGGTTTGGATCTACAGGTCTCGCCTTAGCAGAGGCTCTCGGCCTTCCAAGCGTAGGTCAATTACAAAAAATTACTGTAGAAGGAACAGAATTAATTTGTGAAAGAGCACTTGAGGATGGTGTAGAAGTAGTAAAAGTAAAAACGCCTTGTCTGCTCACCGTCAGCAATGAAATAAACACACCTCGCTTACCTTCTGTAAAAGGTATTCTTATGGCATCACGTAAACAACTACCCATTTGGAAAAGCACAGATATAGATATAGATGAATCAAAGATAGGGGATTCCGCAAATACTCTAGAACTTACTAAACTTTACAAACCTGTTTTCACTGGCAACTGTGAATTTATTGAGGATGAAAGTCTGGAGGAAGCTGCTAAAAAATTAGCTATGCGTCTTCGCGAAGACAAAATCATTTAGGAGACTGACAATGTCTAAAGATGTTCTGATTTTAGCTGAAACCGCAGGTGACAAACTTGCGCTTGTTAGTAGTGAATTGTCAGGTATCGGAAGGAAATTAGCTGATGATTTAGGAGGCAATTTAATTGCAATTATTTTAGGACCTGAAGGCACGAAAGAACTTTCAAAAGGATTAATTGCACTTGGAGTTGATAAAGTTGTTGTTGGAGAATTAGATATTTTCGATGGATATACAAATTCGTTCTATCTGGAAGGAATTGATGCCGCTGTAAAGGAATGCTCTCCGCATACTTTTATTGTTGCAAACACTTCAATTGGCAGAGATATCGCACCCAGAATCGCATTTCGTCACAATGCCAGTTATGCCCATGATTGCACAGAATTATCCTATGAAGACGAGCAATTGTGTGCAGTTAGGCCTATTTGGGGTGGAAGCGCTATTAGTCATGTAAAATCAAAAACAGAGACACTTTCGATTGCTTCTTTGAGAGCAAAAGCATTGCCTATGGCAGACATAACAGAGGGTAAAACTGGTGATTTGGTTGAACTAAACATCTCTATGGAATCAGGAGAAACACAAATGAGTTTCCTAGAAGCAAAAAAAGTTCAATCTGAAGGAGTAAGACTTGAAGATGCCGAAATTGTTGTTAGTGGAGGCAGAGGATTGGGTGGAGCTGAAAATTTCTCACATTTAGAAGAATTAGGAAAAGTTCTCAAAGCAGCTGTAGGTGCTAGCAGGGCAGCAGTGGATGCAGGCTGGGTACCTACTCAAATGCAGGTTGGACAAACTGGAAAAATCGTAAGTCCTAATTTATATATTGCAGTTGGAATTTCCGGCGCAATGCAACATATGGTTGGAGCTGGACCAAGTAAAAATATAGTAGCAATTAATACAGATGCAGATGCGCCTATTTTCCAACGTGCTCGTTATGGCATAGTAGGAGATTACAAAAAAGTCATTCCTGCACTGACAGAAAAATTCGAGGAACTTTTACAAAGCTAAAAAAAGTATATTTTAGATAAAAATCAATCATCTATTATTGCAACAGCTCTAATTGGACTTCCTGTTCCATCTGAGAACTTAAGTGGAAATCCTATAAACAAAAATTCACCAACCCCTATTAAGGATTCAAGGTTACACAAACTTTCCATATGAGTTATATTTCTTTCCCAGCAAGCTTTATGCACTAAGGCATTTTCATCACCTTCTTCTGGTCCGGGCCTCATTGAATCAATTCCAAAACTTACTATTTCTTGATCTGCAAGCCATTCTGTTGCTTCTACACTTACACCGGAGTTATCCGAAGAATAAGCGGGAGTTGGAAAAGTCCGTTCATGATGACCGGTACAAAGCAAAATTGTACCGCCTTTAGGAATAGACAATCCAGACGTTTCTAATGCTTCTTGGAGATGAACGGGAGTTATTACACTTCTTGCCCCCATATGTCGAAGATCAAGACATATTCCTTTGACATAACAATTCTCTAGTGGATATTTATCGATACTAGTCGCATCTTTATGAAAATGTCTAGGAGCATCTAAGTGTGTTCCACCGTGATCTGGCATACTGAAATAATGAACAGAATTTCCCCAAACATTTCCTGAATCTTTAAACGCTTCTTCGTGAGATTTCCAAACTCCTTTAATTATTGGAGGTTGTCCAGGATAATTTGGAGTTCTATGATAAATCTCCCTAGTTAAATCTATAAATTTTGGCATTACAAACACTCCTTTTTAGATAGAACATTTCAAAATATGAAGTCCATGATTTTTGTCTGTAACATATATATACCCTCTTCTATCTACCAATACATCTTCGCTTTGAGTGACCAATGTTTCAGGAAGCAATCCAAGTCTTTTGGTTGGATCTGAAGGTATATAATACGCTATTTCTCTTGGAAGATTTGGATCCGCAATATCATAAATTCTCAATCCGGCGTTAAAATAAGTAAGATAAATTCTATCTTCATTTTGCTCTAAACAATCCAGACCTTGAGCATGATGTTGATTATGAGGTCCAAATCGACCTCCTCTTTCACAGAAATTTTTATGAGTATATCCTTCTGGTGGTTCAGGAACAGGGAATAAACTTTTCAAGCGAGGATTCGTTTCATCACTTATATCTATAATTGCAGTATAATTAAGCGGCTCATCGCATTTTTCTTTTAAAGCTTCACTATTAGCAATCGCAAAACCCTTAGAAAAATAGGGATACACTGTATGAACAGCTATTGCACTTCCTAGAGGAGGATATATATTTAATCTGCTTACCATTGTCGGATTTTGTATATCTTCGATATTCACCACAACCATGCCTCCCCTTGCATAAGGGAGATAAGCTCTTCCATTTTCGGCATGAGCAGGTCCATGCTGAAAGATTCTAAGACCTTCTTGCAACTCTTCTTCCTGACCTTTTTTCTGCTCAGGCAGAGAAAATTTTGATACTTCTTTAGGAGAACTTGGATCACTAACATCAAGAATTCTATATATCTGGCCATCATATCCAGGGCAACAAGCCGATAAATGAGCATACTTTCCACCATTATAGAAGTTTCTGTGGGTACCATCAGAACCTGTTTCCCAGTGGGATAGCAACTTGGGCATAGAAGGATCTGTAGATACATCCCAAATAAAAATACCTTCAGCTTCTGGAGGGTCATTTGGCCTAGTACCCCATCCTAGGGGAATTTTTTCTAGCGAAGTTATTAGTATCCCTTCTGCAACTTGAACTTGCAAAGTCCAGGTATTATCTGGTCCTTCTATGAAATTCAAATATTCAGGCTTGTCAGGTTCCGTGACATCTAGGACACTCCAACCACTGACCCAAAAGTGAGATAAATACAAGTAAAAACGTCCATTTACTTCCTGCATAGCGATTTTAAAAGCTGGCCTATCTTTTAAATCATTGTATCCAATCAGATTAATATTTTCAGATGCAATTGCCTCAGGCGCTTGAGAAATACTCAAAAGATCCTCCTCTCCTTAACTTGAAAAAATAAATCTAATAGCGTGTTGCACTGCAACCACCACCATCAATAATAATTGATTCGCCTGTAATACATGAAGAAAGATTCGAACAAAGAAACAATACTGTCTTTGCGCAATCATCGGGCGTAATAAATCTACCTATAGGAATACGAGACAATCTCTCACTTTCTACTTCTTCTACTGATTTCCCAGTATAATCTGAAATTCTTTTGTTTTGCATATCCATACGAGGTGTTTTTGTTGATCCCGGATTAATTAAGTTTACACGTATGTTGTCAGGAGCTAACCGCTTTGATAGCAAATGTTTATAGGCTGCGATACCCGCATTAGGAATACAACCAGAACCTTGCAAGGATGCAGAATGAAGTTGACTTAGGCCCGAGGTAAAAATTATCGAACCTCCACCTCTTTGTTTCATAGAAGGCACAACTAAACGAGCTAACCGAATTGCTGAACGTAATTTCAAATCAAAAGCAATATCAATTTCCTCGTCAGTCGTATCTAATGGGTCTGTTCTCCTACTAACACCTGCGACATTTACTAAAAAATCTATGCCTCCAAACTCTTCAATACATTTATCAACTACTATTTCACAGGCATTGTTTACTGTTAGGTCTATCGGAACAGCTATAGAATTTCCTCCATTTTCATTAATTTCATTAACATTTTTTTTCAAATTTCCTTCATTCCTTGCAGTTAATAAAACTGAGGCCCCAGCACGACTTAACCACTGGGCGCAACCCATACCTATACCCTGACTTGCACCAGTAACAATCGCGCATTTTCCATTTAAATCAATATTTATCATTTTTTCTCCATGATATTGGAAAAAAGAAAAGATATTTACTTATTAACTTAGAAAAAATAAGTTCTATCCTTTAATCGTGGGTACATATGTGAAACAAATTCAGAGTACCCATTGAAAATTTCCGTCTTTCTTTTTCTATTAGTCCCCAACATTCTTTCAGTTTTTTGAGACCACCTTGGATGATCAAAATTAGGATTTACATTTGCCCAAAATCCGTATTCTTTAGGCTGGGCTGTCTCCCAAAATGTCTTAGGTCTTTCCTCGACAAAGTCTATAGATACAATAGATTTTATACTTTTAAATCCATATTTCCATGGCACAACTAATCTAATTGGAGCACCGTGTTGTTTCGGCATTGTTTTTCCATATATCCCAACAGCAAGAAAAGAAAGTTCGTTCATAGCTTCTTCTATTGTGAGACACTCAACATAAGGCCATGAATACCAGGTTTGAAGTTGTCCTAATGCTACTTTGCGATTCAAAAAAGTAGTAAAGACGACATATTTTGCGCGACTTGACGGAACTACCTTTTTGATAAAATTAGACAATGAAAAACCTACCCATGGAACTGCCATTGCCCAAGCTTCAACGCAACGAAACCTATACAATCTTTCTTCCAAAGACATAAATGAAATCAAACGATCAATATCAAAAAGAATCTTTTTTTTTGCAAGACCGTCAACAAGAACTTGCCAGGGCCTAACTTTCAGTCTTTGTGCAAGCCATGCAATATTTTTTGAAGGACCGAATTCAAAAAAATTATTATATCTTGCAGCGATTCTCTGCTTTGTAAGCGGTCTATCCAAACCATACTTATCGTTTCTTGGAACTATACTAAACCTATCCTTTTTCCCAATTGCCAAAGCATTCTTTTTATTAGATTCCGCAGAGACATTGGAAATCGAAGAAGAACCAAGAGCAATTGAACTAAATGCGTACTTAACAAATTCTCTTCTTTTAAGATAGACATTTTCTGGTGTGGCAAGAGAATCTTTAAGTTTCCACTTCGATTTAGAATAAATGTAGATACCCCCCCAATCCTAAATAATTTCAATCCTGTAACAATAATTTCTCGCAATACGGAGCCCTAGTCATATACACAGGCTCATCTTCTGTTACAAGAATATGATCTTCTATTCTAACTCCTGCACCCCCAGGTATCCCATCTACAAAAATAAGAGGCTCAATTGCAAAGGTCATTCCAGGTTCAAATTCGATTTCTTCTGCTCCAGGCATAACTTCCCCAACATATGGAGGTTCGTTTGGAGAAATCCCGCATCCATGACCAATAAACAATTTAATGAAATTATTTTCCAAATCTGCAGAACGTGCTACTTCAATGAACTCTTGAGCAGAATCGTCATTTGTATATCCAGGCTTCATTTTTGCTATTCCTGCCTTCAAAGCTTTGTAAACGGTTGTATATACTTTCTGTTGCATTGGGTGAGGAGGTCCTCCTGCTAGAGTAGCTCTACCACAATCTCCGAAATATCCGTTCCAACATGCACCGATATCTATAAAAACAACATCTCCGTTTCTTATAATTTTATCCGTAGGGAATCTAGTTGGAGGTGCCATATGTTCACCAGATGCAACGAAAGGTGATGCAAGATGACCAAATTCACCTCCATGGGTGAAAAGAGTTTTCATCGCTTCTGCAGCTACATCATATTCTCTAACGCCAGGTTTAGAGTTTTCAATTGCAGTCATTGTTACAGAGTCAGCAATTGCGCAAGCCTGCATTAAACAAGCAACTTCATCAGGAGTTTTATTTACCCGACTGAGGTACATAAATCTTTCACCATCAACGAAATTGGCCTCAGGAAAATATTTTTCTAAAGCAGATCTCTGCATGAATGTGTGACCATCAAGACCTATGGTTTTATTTGCAACATCCCAGTCTTTTAGACGAGGTAAAATTTCATCTTTGACCGTCAAATCAACCAATCCAGGCTCCTCGAGTATACCGATTGGAACATAATCCTTAATCCAAGGCATACATTGCTCTATTCTATGTGCTTCTCCAGATGATGCTAACAATGTAGGATCACCTTCTTGGTGAAGCAAAACTCCATATGTTGTAGACGACCTGTATTGAATCATAATTGCCCTTAAACTCGTAAGATATCGAACATTTTCGTCTTTCCATAAGATCAGTGCATCTATTCCCTGCTCTTTCATTGCATCCTGAGTCTTTTTAATTCTTTCTTTTCTCATACGTTCAAAATCAATTCGATGCTCCCAGTCAACCATCATACTTCCACGCGCCCAGGTCGGATACTTATCCATTCACATAACCTCCGCTAAATATTAAAAAATATAAAATCAAATCACGTCTTTTAAATTTGACAAAACTTCAAATGCATTCTCTTCAGAAATAGAATCTGGAATTCTTAAAATTGGTTGTGTAATACCTATAGAATTCAAATTTTCAAGTTTAGCTTTTACCTCCTCTATAGTTCCACATATAACTAAGTCTTCTAAAAGATAATCTTCCATTGCTGCAGCCGCTCCTTTTCTTCCATTTTCTTTCCACCCTTCTCTTATCAGATCAGCTTCTTTACCATAACCCCATCTAGCTAACTGATTATGATAATAATCACCCATTGCAGCAATATAGAATGCAAGATCTGGTTTGATTTTTTCTCTAGCCAACCTAGAGTCTTTGTCGGTGCAATAATAAATGAAGGGTGCAACATCCACATCTTCTATTTTTCTGCCATTTCTCAAAATGCTTTCTTTCAAAGGTAACATAGCTTCTTTAAATCTACTAAATGGAATACAAAAGGGAATCCAACCATCTCCAACCTCTCCACATATAGAAATATTTTTTGGTCCATTGGCAGCAAGGTATAGTGGAATATTTTTTTGCACAGGTTTTCGCCTCAAAGAAAATCCTTTCAGATTAATAGTCTCCCCTACAAATTCTACACGATTCCCAACAAAGATTTCTTTAAGAACACAAAAAAGCTCGTGGGTTCGTTTTAAAGGTTTCTCAAAATTCACTGAATGCCAATTTTCATTAATCAGTTTTCCGCTAACTCCTAATCCAAGATCAAAACGCCCATTAGAAAGATTATCTATTTCGGAGGAAGTCTGTGCCAAAAGACCAGGGGTTCGACAAAAAAGATTAAACACCGCAGAACCAATTCTGATTTTTTTTGTAGCTATCGCAGCAAGTGCAAGCTGAACAGAAGCATCTCGAACCCAAGTCTCAGGCACCCACAAAGCATGAACTCCTGTCTCTTCTGCTTTCTTAGAAAATTGCGAAATTGACTCAGCACTTATTTGATCGAAATTCCACAACAAAACTCCAACCTTCATATTTCACCTCAAAAACAATTGACTATCGATATTTTAAAATATGATAGAGTGTATCCTCAACAATTTATTTTTAAAATATTAGATAGAAACTTAAAAATTTTTTTGAATTAGAATTCAAAGGAGTTATATAAAAAATAGGACAACATCTCCCTGCAATTTTTGAATTTAGAGTATTTGACTTCTGGTAATTAGTAGATATAGAATAGACATCGTTATCAATTCAAAATATTTTGCACTCATTTGGGACTGGTGCTTTTAAAATAATCGGAGGTTTTTTCCATGCATAAAGTTGATTTACAAGAGAAGATCGCAAACGAAGCAGGTATTTCTAAAGCAGCAGCAGGTCGCGCCATTGATTCCATCCTAGGAAACATTACGAAATCTTTAAAAAAAGGCGAAAGTGTTTCTTTAGTAGGATTTGGCACATTTAAAATTTCAAATCGCTCTGCGAGAGTTGGAAGAAACCCAAGAACTGGTGAAGAAATTAAAATTAAAGCGAGTAAATCTCCTAGATTCTCAGCAGGCAAGGGATTGAAAGAAGCTGTAAATTAAATAATTTCATTTTATACTAGGGCAATTAGAGAAACATCAGAAACTTAAGATAGGGTTTCTTTAAGATTTTTCAGGAAAATCTTTATCTCTTCTGAACTTCCTACAGTAACCCTTATCCAGTCTTTGTTCTTAAAGAAAGATCCAGGCCTAACTATAATTCCACGTTTCATTAGTTCTCTTGAAATTTTGTCTCCATCTCCTACATTTACAAAAATGAAGTTTGCTTGGCTTTCTATAAAATTTAATCCTAAACTTTTAAATCCTGTATACAATAACTCCCTTCCCTCTGAAACTAGCTTTATAACTTTATTCCTAAACTTTGAATCGTTTAGAGCAGCCAAAGAAGCCGTTTGTGCAACCGAATTCACATTAAAAGGTTCCCTTACTCTATCCATAAAACTGACAAGTTCACTATCTCCAATACCATATCCTACTCTCAATCCGGCCAAGCCAAATATTTTCGAAAATGACCTGAGAATAAAAAGAGAATTATCTTTAAGCATTGAAATTGTATTCACACTTTTATCTTTTCCAACAAAATCTACATAAGCTTCATCAATTAGAACTAATATATTTTTTGGCAAGGACCCAAAAAATTCAAGCAACTGATTTTCTGAAAGAATTTTTCCTGTTGGATTATTGGGACTACATAAAAAAATTAATTTTGTTCTCTTTGTTAAACTCTCTAATATCTTATTAAGATTTATCTCAAAGTTTTGCAAAGGGATAAATATAGGTACCGCTCCCATCAAACGACTGACATGTTGATAAGGGGAAAAACTAGGGGTTGGGAGAATAACTTCATCTCCATCATTAAGAATTGTCCTTGCGAGAACAGATAATACATCATCTCCACCATTACCAATAAAAATCGAATTACTGTCCACATTATTATAAATCCCCAAAGAATCTCTTAAGGATTTAGAACTACTATCCGGATAACGATGAATATTAGCAAGAGAAAAATCAAGACCAGAAATCGCTAACGGAGATGGACCTAAAACGTTTTCATTACTTGCAAGCTTTATAACACTATCTAAGCCGTATTCCTTTTGAACATCCTTGATAGAACGACCTGGAACATAAGGCTCTAATGAAATCACTCCTTTTCTTAGCATTTTATTAGGCTCAAATGACATACAAATACCTTTCAAATTCTCAATAAGTAAGATTTAACCTCATCACATTATGATCAAGACCAAAGAAAAACAAGTAGAATCTATAGTGAATACTTTTCAAATATGAAGTTGAGCAAATATGATTGTTTCTGTAAATTCTAAAATTCGGTTTCCATAAAAAATGAAACGATTAAATTAAATAAGAAGGGATTTTTGAAAATTGGAAATAATCATAGGCCTTTTTGCAAATTTTGAAGATAAAATGCCGAAAGATCAAGATTCAGAGGGCAGATCTAAAATAGAGATTCCTAAAGGATCAAGTGTTTCCTATGTACTAAAAGTTTTTAATATTCCAGAGGAAGAAGCATATATTGTATTAGTGAATGGAAGACACGCAAAGAAAAATGTGATCTTACTAGAAGGTGACGAAATGTTCGTTTTCCCAGCTATTGTCGGAGGTTAATAAAAAGAAATTATTCTTTTTTAAGTTTAATCATAAAAGTAATTTCTCCTTCCTGTAATACAATGTCTGATACATTTAATAGAGCAATTGAAAAAGTAACTAAACCTTTACCTTTTTTACTCTTTCGAGATCCTAAAACTTTCAACTTTCCGTAAACAGTATCATCAAAGAAAATTGGCCCTTTAAAACTCCAATTCACCCCAAGAAAGGCTTCTATAGAAGTTTCCACTATACCTAATTGCGTTACAAGACCAATTAAAACTGACAACCCTAAAAGCCCGTGAGAAATTCTTTGTCCGAATGGCCCTTTAGATGCTAAGACTTTATCCGTATGTAAATAAGTATTATCTCCGGTTAATTTGGCAAAAGATAAAACATCAGATTCAGAAATTTTCCTTAAATCCGTTTCCCAAGTTTCTCCAACTTTGAAATCTTCAAAAAAAAGAATTTGAGACATAAAATTAACCCTTATTAAGTGATCAATTAACCAAGAATCTATAAGCAACAATTCCCCATTGTTCACTAGATTTATAATCTAATGCAAGGCTATTAAATCTCCATCTTTTCAAATGGTTAATGGCTGATACCTCTAAAGATGCATTGCCTTTTCTTTCTACTATAATTCGACCTACGCTTCCATCAGAGAGGACCCAAAACTTCAACACAACGGTTACTGGCATTTGCAAGGAATTAATTTTAGGTAGTGGCGGCGAAAAAAGCAAACTACGAGTCCTCTTATCCATTTCTTTACGTAAAGGACTATCTACAATAAGAATGTTATTCCTTTTTGATTCATTTCTGCTTTTTTCAAGATATTTGTCAATATCTATCTCTTTTGATGAAACATTAACATCTTCATTAAACGAATCCTTTTTCTCTAGAGTGATGTCTTTATTATTCATAATTCTTTTTCTAATATCGGGTTTAAAATTATCCCTACTTAAAATTGATTTTGCTTTCTTAGAAATAAAAAGATCGGAAAATTTCACTTTAGGTGATGTTACTATTTCAGATTTACTTTCTAAGCGAGTCATGTCGATTCTATTCTTATTTTTTAATTTTTTAGTGCCAGATTTTCTCTTAGGAAATGGAATCTCAGGAAAAGATCTTTGGAAAACAATTTCATCTGGATATTCAGGAAGTCTAATCCTAGGAACATATTTAGGAGAAACTGGTCTCAAAGGCATTTTAGGGGGAGCAACAGGTGGGACCTGTTCAACTTTCGCCAAAATAGGCCTCACAGGCAATTTTGGCAACTTAATTTTTGGCATAGCATTTGGATCGGACAAAATTGGCCTTGAAGGCATTATTGGTTTTTTAACCATGGGAATATATTTTGGAACTGAAATCTCTGGAACCGGCTCATGAATTAATTCCTTTGGTAACTGCAAATATCTATTAACAAAAGAAACCTGATGTTTTTTATATTCGGGCATACTCATCTTCGGCAGTACCACATCTGGAGCAAATATCACTAAAAGTACATGCAAAACTACCGACCCAAGTATCCCATACAGAAAACGTAAAGTCATAAAATTGCACCTTTAAAACAAAATAGTTATTTCTCTAGATTAACCGGCTCTGTAGCTATGGCAAGATTAGGGAAACCAGCTTGTTTCACAATATCCATGACTTTAACAACAAAACCGTGAGCAACATCCCTATCCGCTCGTATGACAACTGTTCCATTTGGTTGAATCTTAGATTCTTTCTGAAATCGATCAAAGATTTCACTATATTTTATTAGTTTATTATTAATAAAAACTCTTTTATCTCTTGCGATGATAACTACTACTTCCTTCCTAACAGGAAGTTGACTAGTCAATGTCTTAGGCAATTTTATTTTAATAGCGGGCTGCAAAACAAAAGTAGAACTTAAAACAAAGAAAATAAGCAAAAGAAAAATTATATCTATCATTGCAGTCAATCCTGGTTGAGCTTTAACACGTCGAAAATCACGAAATTTCAAAACTATTCCCCTACAAAAATTTCAATAAGTTGAGTTATTTGATTTTCAATTTGCAACAAAGATTTATCTATCTTGCCACTAAAATAGTTAAAGAAAACTAATGCCGGAATTCCTACAACTAAACCTGTTGCTGTAGTCACAAGTGCTTCGCTAATTCCGCTTGCAAGTTGACTTGGATGTGCTATTCCCTTTTCGCTAATAACAGTAAAAACTTTAATCATTCCGAAAACCGTTCCTGTTAGACCTAACAAAGGTGAGACAGCTGCAATTGTACCAAGCGGTTGCAGATTTTTCTCAAGTATAGGGACTTCTTGACGTCCAGCATTTTCACCAATTTCTTTAAGGATAGCGCGATCTTTGAAATTACTTTTCAAAACTTCACCCATTATTCTTCCTATTGAAGATGGATTCTTCTCACATAAAATTATCGCTTCTTTGACTTTCTTTTCAGCAACTAGACCTCTGACACTTTCAACAAAATCAAGCTTCACAATTTCCTTTCCTCTTAAAACAAAAACCCTCTCAATAATAATCGCGAGAGAAAGAACAGAACAAACGAAAAGAGGAATCATCAGAATGCCCCCACTCCAAAGTAAGTCCAAAAAAGTTCCCATTTAATTTCCTCTCAATAATTAATTTTTAACATCTTTTTTTTCAATGTGTTTATTTTTTTTTGACAAAAGATTTAACTTTTTAGCAGCTATTTTATTACATTTTCGAAGATTAGCCGAACGTTCAATTTTTTCAAGAATTTTTTGAGCTGTTGAAAATTCATTTCTAAATAGATAAATTTCAGCAGACCTTAATAGTGATTTGCAAACTATACCTTCATCACCAAAATAATTATATGCTAGATTCAAATATCTAATTCCTGCTTTATTATTGTCTTCCTCTTCAAGGATACGAATAAGTAAAAATTTAGCTCTGGCAGAAATACTTGAATCTCTCAACTTTGAAGCTGGCAATAATACTTTTTTTGCTTCGACAAAACGTTTTTCTTCTATAAGAATAGTCCCAAGTTCAAGTATAGAATTTACTCTCAATTCAATATTAAGTTTTGGGTTATCTTTAATTATTTTCGAAAATTGCTCAATGGATTTTTGCCTCTGCCCTAATTTTTTATAGCAAATTCCTAAATAATACCTTGATAAAGATACATACTCGTGATTAACAAATTCAGACAAAAATGAATAAAACCATTTCTCAGATTCAGCATATCTTCCAATATTAAATAACGTCTCTCCTAACCCGAAAAGAACGTCCGGACGCATTGTATGATTAGGATATTTTTGCAGAACTCTTTCATAAGAACTTAAAGAAGCATCGATTTTTCTATTCATACGATGAATCATAGAAATTCTAAACAATGCCTGTGCTGCAAAAGGAGAATTTGGATGCTCAGCAAATATTTGCAAATATTCTTCAAATGCATTTTCTAATTTTCTTTCCGAGAAATATGTTTCTGCAATTTGAAAAGAAAGGGCGATACTTAAAAGATCTTTAGGGTTCCTAATTATAACTTGCCTAGCCTGTTTCAAGAACTCAGAAAAGTTCTTTCTCCTCGCATTTGTCATCGCATAACTATATGCAGCCTCCCTTGCTTCGGGATGTGATGAAAACTTGTTTACTACAAACGAATAGGCACTTTCTGCTTTCTTGAAATTACCAAGATTATAGTATGCATCCCCCACTCTTAAGTATGCCTCAGATAAAAATTTAGATTTAGGATTTTTCCGTATAAAATATTCTAATCTTTTAAGTGAAATCGAAAAATTAAGCCTGTAGAATGGCATTAATGCATAACGAAACATGATCTCATCTAAAAATATTGACTTAGAATATTTAGTCAAAAAAGTTGAGAGCGCAGATTCTGCAGCATCCAATTTATTTCTTTGTATTAACAATTTTATCTTTTGAAAATGAGCACGCTCAGAAACTAAAGTACCCTCGAATCTTTTTTCTACTCGATCAAATATATTAATTGCCTTCTGCAATTCCCCCAGATTAAATCTAGATTCTGCAGCCCGAAAAAGAGACTCGGGGGCATACTTTCCATAAGGAGAAGAATAAAAGATCTTTTCAAATAAAGGTGCGGCTTTTCTCCAATCCTTGCGCGAAAAATAAACCCAAGACAATCCCATTTGAGCTTGTAAATAAGAAGAGGATGAAGGAAGAATAGAGAAAAATAAATCTTCAGCACTTTTAAACTTTCTTTTATCTAAGAGAACTTCAGCAAGCCAAACAGAGGCCATATCATGTATATATCCATACTTGTTTTTTTCTTGTTCCACTAAAAGCCTGAGAGTTTCTTCTGCTAATTTGTAATCCTTGATATGAATTGCTGCTAAAGAGAAAAATAAATTTGATATTTTTTTTAATTTTATCTCACTTTGAAAACTTCTATATTGAAAGAGATCATTAGTTCTTTTTAGTATGGCAAATGATTTAGAATATTCTTTCATTTCATAAAAACATAACCCTTCTAGTATAAGAGCTATAGGGTAAATTTTTCTTAATGGACTTTGATTACTTACTTGCGTAACGTAATGCAAGGCTTTAGAAAATTCCTTCCTCTCAAACAAGGCCCAAGCTAATTCAAGCAAAATATTTTCCATCTCTAAAGAACTAGACAGAAACTTTCTTGAACTATCAATTTCCTCCACAATCTTGTTAATCTGAAGAGTACCTTTTCTAAACAAACGTAATTTCGCAGCAATAGACCCAACTTGAACAGAAAAACCTAATTTGTGAATAGGATATTTTTCTTTAAACAATGCAAAGGATAGTAATGCATCATTATATCTGCCCAGCTTTAATTCACTCCAACCTTTACCGTATAAAGCAATGCTCTCATAAACAGTACTTTCCTTTTTCTGTTTACTCAATAGTTCCATTCCTTGACGGAACAATCTAAACGATTCATTAAAGTCTCCAACCTGGACAGACACAATACCTGCATTTACAAGAGACTCTATTTGGAACTTCCCTTTATATCGAGTCAAAGAAATCCAATTTTTTCTTGCTAAGGTAATTTTTTTTTGTTTATACAAAACCCATGATTTCAAAAAAACAGCATGTTTAGAGTACCTACTCTTTTTCCAATGTTTTCTTTCGATTAATTTCAAACATAAAGAATAATTCATAGCTTTGCAGGCCTGCAAAGCTAAATAAAAACTTGCAGAAGAGACATATGGCAGTGAAACATTGGACTTCATTTCCAAAAGCTCATTTCTCCATATATTTGCTTTCTTATATTCATTCATTTGCATAAGAGCTTCCACACCCCAAAACAGAGAAGCAGAAAAATAAAGAAAATTCTGACTTTTTTTTGCTTTCTCTTTCGTTTTTTCAAAATAATAGAATGCTTCTACCGGAGATCTTTTATGCAAATATGCTCTTCCAGTTTCAAAAAGTTCTGTAACGTCACCAAACAAATCCAGATACCAAGCATAGCCGGCATATGCTAATTCAAGATCCAAATTAGACTCAACAGGAAAAAAACGACTCGGAAGCTGAATGTCAGGAAATTCAGAATTTACGAAAAAATCATCAAACGAAAATTTAATATGCTTAGGTGGAACTAGTTCTTTTCTAGCACCGATTATTTTCATACTACTTTTCCAGTTTATAATTACTGGAGGTATTTTAAGTTTAAGTTCTAATTCTTTTTGAGATTTTTTTTGAGTAAAACCGAGTAATTCCATGGGTGGAAATAAAGATAGACAAACAAATACGACTAATAAAGGAACAAAACTTTTAATTTTCGAAACATATCTTTCCAAATCCATAATTTTCATTACCTAAACAAGGGTTTTCTAGAACGTATGAATTTTTCGCGTTCAATCTTTTTTTCCTTATATTTTTTTTCTAGGAGAAGATTTTTATCCTTTCTCTCCCTTACCTCACGTAAATACTTCTTCTCTAGCTGACGCACCTTTTTTTTATAAGATTCGAGTTTCTTTACGTTCTCTAGCTTCAATAGGCGGACACTCTTTTCTCTATTTTTTACTTTGCGAAGATACTCTTCTTCTAATTCTCGTACTTTTCTCTTGTACACTTCAAGCTTCTTGATATTCTCAAGTCTTAATGCTCGCAACTTCCTATTTCTCTTTTCAACTTTACGAAAATATTCTTCTTCTGATTTTCGGATTTTATTTTTATAAATAACAATAGCTTCAAGAAAAGATTTTTTTCTCTTTAAGATTTCCTCTTCACGTTTTTTAATTTTCTTTTGATACTGCTTATCAATTTCTTTTATTCTTTTTTTACGTTTACTAACTTTTTTTGCAAAGACAACTTTTTCTTTTCCAATTTCTAAGTTTCTTTCTTTAGTCTTTGCTAAAAATAATCTTATTTCTCTGATTCGCACTTTAGATAATCCATGGAAATACGAATATTTTTGATCTTTCTCAACTCCTCTTTCCTCTATACTTTCTCTGAGTAATTTCAAATATCTCAAAGATTCATTCCAATCCATTCGTTCTTCTGAAATTTCTGACAAACGCCACAGGGAAAAAACAAATCCTTCAAAATTGCTGGGGGGTTTTTGATTTGCGATTTGGAGATAGATCTTAAGAGATTTATTCTTTTCATTCAATTCATCTAATGATAAAGCAAGACGGAATTTAGATTGGTTTTGTATATCCATACTTGTCTTAAATGATAATATTTCAGAAAAGAAAAGTTTCGATGATTTAAAATCTCCAGACTTAAGCGCACAATCACCCCTTACAAAAAGATAAAGAATATAATTTTTCTCAGAAAGAGAATTCTTCCAATTAGGAATCAACTCAAGCTTCTTAAAATTTCGAACAGACTTTCGACAATCATCCTTCCCGTATCTCACAAAAGACGCTCGAAGCAAATTCTTCTCAATTAGGGATGACAAGTATAAAAAATCTTCTGACTTAATAATATTGTAATGATCAAATGCCTCCTCATAATTAGTGCTTGCTTTTAATTTGTTACCTTGCAATTCATTAATCTCTCCAAGTCGTATATATGACTTAAGATAAAGAACTTTTGCAGCATTGTTTTTATCATTTAGAATAAGTTGAAAGTTTTTTTTAGCTAAATTAAATTGCTTTGTCTTTCTAAGAGCCTCTGCAAGCAAAAATCTTGCAAGAATGTTACTGGAATTCTTTCTATTCTTAACTAAAAAATCAGAAAAAACTTGGATAGCTGGGATATAGAGTCGATCTTTAAAAAGTTTCAACCCCAGAACAAAAGATTTATTATTCTCTTTTTCCTTTAACTCCAAAGAAAACAAATTATCAATTGAAAAGAAGGTAAAACCTAGAACTGCGTAGAGGAAGATTATTTTTTTAAACAAAAACATTCTAAAGTTCCAAGGATAAGTTATCTATTAGTCTTACTGAACCTATTTTTACAGCTATCATAATCCGAGCCATATTGCTTATTTTTTGCAAACTTCCTAAATCATCAGAGTCAACAATATCTAAATATTCTATATCCAAACCAGGAACAGCAAGAATCTCTTTTCCTTTTTGAATCAATTCAAAACAGTTTGTCTCACCTTCATGAAAAGATTTCTCAATTTGCTTCATTGCTTGAATAATTAAGATAGCAAGGCTTCTATCTTTTTGACTCAAATTCACATTCCTACTACTTAATGCAAGACCATCCTTTTCCCGTATTATCGGACATAAAACAATTTCAGTATCCAGCATAAAGTCTGAACACATTCTTTTAATTATTAAAAATTGCTGAAAATCCTTCTCTCCAAAATAGGCCAAATCGGGATTGCAAATCATTAACAATTTCATCACAACTGTCGAAACACCCTTGAAATGGCCGGGTCTTTCTATACCACAAAGTTTATCCGCAACACCTTCTATATTAACCCAACTAGAAAATCCGGGTGGGTAAATTTGATCTACACTGGGAATAAACAAAAAATCTACTTCAAGTGATTCACATAATTTAGAATCATCCTCTATAGTTTTAGGATAACTTTTAAGATCAGTTTCTGAATTAAATTGTGCAGGATTTAAGAAAATACTTACTAAAGTGATTTCATTATCTTGAATAGATTTTTTTATTAAACTTATATGACCATCATGAAGAGCACCCATAGTTGGAACCAGGCCTACATTAAACGGCCTATTCTTAAGTTCTGTACAAAGCAAATGCATTTCTTCTGAAGATGAGATAAGTCGCATTTTTAAACTTGCCCAATATCTATTTATTTAAAAAATGAAACCAAGAAGTTAGATTGTTTCATAGTTAAGTTCTAGAATCATCCTCTATTCTTTTTACCCAAAATTTATTTTCTACAACCAATTCAAGCAATTCTCTTGCGGTCTTTCTCAATACTGGATGAAATATATTTGGAGCTATCTCTGCCAAGGGCTCTAGAACAAAACGTCTTTCGTGCATTCTCGGATGGGGTATTTCCAACAATGGGGTCTTCAATACAGACGATCCGAAAAGCAAAATATCTAAATCAATAATTCTAGGAGAGCCCTTCTTTTCTCTAATTCTACCCATCTTTTTTTCTATCTCTAAAATTAGCTCTAACAGATGGTCCGATGTAGACGTGCAAGAAAATTTTGCCACAGCGTTTAGATATGCTGGTTGTGGTCCAACTCCAACCGGTTCAGTCTCGTAAAACGAAGAAATTGAACAAAAATGCAAGAATTCATTTTTCGACAAAAGTTCTATAGCTTCGTTAATTCGAGACGAACGATTGTTAAGATTCGACCCCAAGCCGATAAAAACAGAATTTTTTTCTATCAAAAACCTAGTTTCTTTATTCTATCGAATGCTTCCAAAAGCCTATCTTCGGGCACTGTTAAAGCCATACGTATATAACCTTCACCGTGCGGACCAAATCCAACTCCCGGGGTAGTTACGACTCCTGTATTCTTAAGAATATGCGCAGTAAATTCTGTAGAAGTATAACTTTCAGGACATTTAATCCACATATAAAAAGTAGCTTGAGGATTATTCACTTCAAGATTTAATTCTTTTAAGGCGCTATAAGCAACATCTCTTCTTTTTTCGTAAACCGTTCGCATTTCGGCCACGCAAGCTTGATCCGAAGTGATAGCTCGAATACCAGCTTCTTGTATCCCTTGAAATGCTCCAGAATCTACATTCGTTTTTATAGAACCCAAACCTGATAGAACATCTGGATTTCCTACTGCACAAGCTATTCTCCAGCCTGTCATATTGTATGTCTTAGAAAGAGAGTGAAATTCTATTCCAACCTCTTTTGCTCCATCAGCATTTAAAAAACTTAGGGGAGGCACACCATCAAAATACATTTCGGAGTATGCGTTATCACTACATACTATTACATCAAAAGTTTTAGCAAACTCTACTAATCTATTATAAAAATCTATATCCGCGCATGCCGCAGTTGGATTATTAGGATAATTAACAAAAATTATCTTCGATGCCTTTGCAATATCACTAGGAATATCCTCTAATTTAGGAAGAAATCCATTACCTTCTAACAATGGCATAAAATGTACCTTTCCATCCGCAAAGTATGTAGCAACTTCATATACTGGGTAGGCAGGATCAGGAACAAGAACATAATCTCCAGGATTTACAAAAGCTAGAGGAATATGAGCAATCCCTTCTTTAGAACCTATTAGAGTAAGAACTTCTGAATTAGGATCTAGACCAACGCCAAATCTGCTTTCGTACCATTCGCCACATGCTTCTCTAAAACTCTTCATCCCTATATAGGAGGGGTATTGATGATTTTCAACTTTTCTGGATGCCACATCAAGTTCTTTAATAATATGTTCTGGAGTAGGCAGATCCGGATCGCCTATTCCGAGACTAATAATATCTTTTCCCTCATTAGCAGCTTCAGCTTTCATTCGGTCTATTTCGGCAAAAAGGTAGGGCGGCAAATTACCAAGCCGATCAGCAAGTTTAATATCCATTTAAAGAACAACCTCCTAAAATAACTTGTTAAAATTAAGTTGATTGAAACTTGATTATCATCCAAGTTGAAAAAAAGCTCAACGAACTTGTAATATAAATTAACAAGTTGAGAACAATAGAGGAAGAATTTAAAATTTCAAAAATAGTATTCCTAGTATTGCTATTAAATAAAACTTAAGATATTAATGGTTTGATTGTTTAGTTTTGTACCGCCTAATCGAAGGATTTCCTTAATGGTCCACGTAATTGCAGAACCATGTGTAGATACCAAAGACACTGCTTGTGTAGATGTATGTCCTGTTGATTGTATCCACGAGGCTGGAGACGGTTCTAGCAATCAACTATTTATTGACCCTGTAGAATGTATCGATTGCGCAGCATGTGTACCTGCATGCCCTGTTGATGCTATATTCGCAGAAGGAGACCTTCCTACAAAATGGTCTAGCTTCACAAAAATCAATGCTGATTTTTTTACTGCCACACCTGTTGCCGCCTCAACCTCTGAGTCATCTTCTACTGAATCTCCAAAGGCTCCTGCCAAAGAACCAGAACCTGAATGGAAACCCGAACCAATAGATCTATCAGAAGAAGATATGTATAAATCTATCTCTGAGATGCGAGAAGATGTTGCTGTAAATAGAGGACTTTCTGCACTATACTCGAAAACTTCAATTCTTCGTTTCCCAATTATTACAATAGCTGCAGTGCTACTTCTTTTCATATATGGATTATCAAATAATCTTTCCAAAAACTTCAACAAAACTGTCTATGGGAAAATCTCTTCATTTGCACTTAGCCAGACAAAACCAAAGATAGCAGAAAACACCTTTACTATTTTCAAAAAGATAAATGGAAAAACATACAAAGCGAAAGTTGTTGATTCTATTTTCGGAACTAGAAATCTCTCATTCATTATACCATCTGGAGAATTCAAAAGAGAGATATACCATCGTGGAGAAGCTTATTTTGACAAGTTAACTAATCAGAACAGTCAGTTCTATTATATTTACACTGACGAAAAAAGTGACGGAAAACTCGACTCCGTTTTACTTGTCAGAGAAATATGGTCTTCAAAGAATCGTTTTCTAGGAAAATACCATAGACCCGTAAAACCGACTACAGAACATCAGTTGTCATATAAAAAAGCGGCAAAATTATTTGCCAAAGAAATTGGCCTTACTGAAAGCTAGACATCTAATTTTCTCGATTTCACTCTCATTCTAGTCAAATGCTTTAACCTTTAATTCCAAGGACTTCATTCATCCCATATAATCCTGGGGTTTGACCTACAACCCAACATGCAGCTCTTACTGCCCCCGCAGCAAAATTGTCTCGATTCCCAGCCCTATGTGTTATTTCTATCCTTTCTCCAGAACCAAAGAAAAATGCTGTATGTTCACCTGGAACATCACCCCCTCTTAAAGTCTGTATTCCAATTGTCCCAGGCACACGTTTGCCTATAATACCTTCTCTATGAAAAATAATATCTTCCGGATAAGTCTTCCCAATAGTCTCAGATAAAATTTCTCCCATTCTTACCGCTGTACCAGAAGGAGAATCAACTTTCTGATCATGGTGAATTTCCATTAATTCAATATCATAATTACTCCCAAGCAATGTTGCGGCATCCTTGATAAGTCTAAAAAGAACGTTAACACCGACACTCATATTAGGAGCAAAAACACAGGGAACTTTTTTTGCGATTTGACTAACTTCTTCACATTGTGACTCATTAAGACCGGTCGTTCCAATGACTAGAGCCAATCCTTTATCAGACGCAATTTTTGAATGTTCTAATGTTGCATCAGGTGTAGCAAATGAAATCAAAACATCTCCATCCATGCTCTCTGGATCTGACTCAAATAAAACCTTAAGTTCTCCAACTCCAGAAAAAATACCAACATCGGAACCAAGACGAGAAAAACCAAAATGTTCTAATCCACCAGAGAGAGTCAAATCTTCATTTTTAACAACTTGGGAAACAATACTCTGCCCCATCCTGCCACCAGCACCAGAAATTACAACTCTTTTAGACACGTCAAAATCCTCATAAATACAAAATTTAGTTAAGTATTGTTCCAAATATTCTTAAAAACCACATCTTCCAAAGGTTTTCTTTTTGCAGGTTTAAATTTTTTTCCAATTGTATGGGCAACAGGAATAAAAGCAACTGGCATAAAGTCTTCTGGAATTTTCAAAAGTTCCTTTATGGGTTCTTCTAAATGTGGAGTAGTGTACACAGAACCTAGCTCACGTGAACGAAGAGCCAACTGAAAACTCCATATTGCTGGAATGATAGAACCATACAAAGCAGAAGAAAGAGTCTTTTTCATATTAACAGGCACTTTAACTTCTATACAAGGAACCACTAAAACTGGAACTCTTTCAAAATTCTCCGCAAGATAAATAGCTGAATCAAAAACACGTTCATTTTGTATTTCTCCTTCATTAGACGCATTCATTTTTCCTGATTCTAAATAATGACTATTTCCCATTCTATAAATATCGCCTAAACTTTTTTTTAATTCCTGATCAGTAACAACTAGCCATCTCCATCCTTGTTTATTCGATCCAGTAGGAGCTTGAATAGCAAGTCTCAGGCAATCATTTACAACTCCCAAATCGACTTCCCTTCCAAAATCAAGTCGTTTTCTAACAGCTCTAGTCGTTGACAATAATTTATCGGTCACAGCCAAATCAAACTCATTCATTTTTTAGAACCTTTACAATTAGAAATTTCTATGCGAACGCGTCTGTCCTAATTTCGCCTGTATAAACCAATCTAGTATCGCCTTCCATATATACATCACTGGTATTTTCAGGATTTCCTTTGAAGTGAATTACCAGAGACTCTCCACTTCTAACTTGCACGTTCACTGGAGATTCAACAAGATTTCGTGCAGAAGCCATCAGTGACGATGCCACAGCACCAGTGCCGCAAGCTAGAGTCTCATCTTCAACTCCTCTTTCGTAAGTTCTTATTTGGAGGTTATTCCTATCAACAACTCTCACAAAATTAACATTAGTTCCATCTGGTTTGTATACAGTATGATTCCGAATCTCTCTTCCATCATTTAAAACATCTACAGAATCAAGATCTTTTGTATACAGAATCGCATGTGGAACACCCGTATTAATACTATCTAATAATACTTCCTGATCTCCTAAAACGATCTTCGTTGTTTGTGTGAAACTATGTGGTTTTGTCATCCTTACCTTCACACGATTTCCATCAATCGAAGCATCTAAAACTCCTGCCAAAGTTTCAAAAGATCCCTCTTCCGAAATCAAACCTATTTCTTTAGCAAATCTTATTGCACAGCGTCCACCATTTCCACACATTTCGGCTTCACTACCATCGGAATTAAAAAAACGCCACTTAAAGTCTGCTATGTCGCTAGATTGAATAAACATAAGACCATCCGCTCCTACAGACAAACCTCTTCTACAAACTGATTTTACAAAATCAGGCATTAATTCTTCTTTAAATTCATTTCTAAAATTTTCGATAAAAATAAAATCATTCCCACTTCCACTCAATTTCATAAATTTTGTATTTTCTGACATTTTTCTATTCCTTAGACATGAGGAATGGAGGTATTTCCTCGCCTTTAATTAAATCTTCGTATGTCTCCCTACTTCTAATTAGAAAAGACTCTTTTTCTTTAATTAATAACTCAGGAGGCCTAGGACGAGAATTATAATTTGAGGCCATAGTGAACCCATAAGCACCGGAACTCATGACAGCAACTAAATCATTCCTTGAGAAGTTTGGCATTTCTCTGTCTTTTGCAAGATAATCCCCACTTTCACAAATTGGACCTACTAAATCAGACATATGTGTTGACGTTTGCAGAAGTTCTTCTTGTACAGGTAGGACCTCCTGATAAGCCTCGTATAAACTCGGTCGAATCAAATCGTTCATTCCTGCATCTACAATTACAAAGCGCTTTTCCGGATTCTCTTTTCTATAAAGAACTTTAGTTACCAAAACACCAGCATTACCAGAAATAAATCTGCCAGGCTCAAAAATGATTTTGCAATTCAAATCTTCTATTAAAGGCACTATAGCTTTAGCATAATCATCAGGTTGTGGAGGGACTTCATCTTCATAAGAAATACCCAAACCACCACCAAGATTCAAAAAACGAATTTTATGTCCATCTGAACGCAAAGCAGTAACAAGTCCTACAACTTTCCCAACTGCATCAGCAAAAGGAGAAGTCGTCGTTATCTGACTTCCTATATGACAATGAACTCCAGAAAGTTCTAGAGAATTGAAATTTGCAGCTCTAGCGTATTCCTCTCTAGCTTTTGCTATATCTATTCCAAATTTACTTTTTTTCAAGCCGGTAGATATATAAGGATGAGTTTTCGGATCTACATTTGGATTAACACGTAACGCCACTCGAGCGATCTTATTATTCTTTTCAGCGACTTTATTAATATTAAACATCTCTTCTTCACTTTCAACATTAAACATTAACACTTCTTTATTTAAAGCATACTGAATCTCTTCATCAGACTTGCCGACACCCGCAAAAACAATTTTTTCTCCTGGAACACCAGCTTTCACAGCTCTATAAAGTTCGCCACCCGATACTATGTCCAACCCACCTCCCATTTCCGAAAACAAACGAAGGATTGCAATATTTGAATTGCTCTTCATGGCAAAGCAAACTAAATGGGGTACGGACGAAAAAGCGTTGCTAAAACTGCTAAACTGTCTTGTAAGTGCTGAATGACTGTAAATATAAAGAGGGGTTCCATACTTATCAGCAAGTTCATTGATCGAAATCTGTTCGGCAAACAATTCCCCTCTGATATAACTAAAATCTTCATTCATCGATTACTTACCTCCTTGTTGAAATATTCTTTGATTTATTTTCTAGTGGAGCTTTAGGAGGACCTTTAACACCACAACTAACAAAAGTTATGAAAACAAAAATTATTAGAGAAATGAGAGTTAAAAAAGATATCTTACTCAAAGAATTCCTCCGAGTTTTTTCTTTTCTATTCTTAGCTGCCTTTTTATACTAGTAAGTGAAGAGCCACCTTTGCTATTTCTGTTTGCAATAGATCTCTCGATAGAAGCCTCTTTCAAATCCGAACTTTTAACGTTTGGCACAAAACTATTTAAATCTTCAATCACTAATTTATCAAACAGAATTTCATTTTCTATCGCATACAAAACAATCTTGCCAGCAGATTCATGAGCCTCTCTAAAAGGAATTCCCCTTCTAACCATTGCATCTGCAATGTCAGTAGCAGTCATATAGCTTTCATTTACTGCTTGTGACATTCTTCCTTTATTAAAAGTCAACGATTCCAACAATAGATACATAACGGTCAAAGAAGAATGTAGAGTATCTGAGGCATCAAAAATTTGCTCTTTATCCTCTTGCATATCTCTATTATATGCGAGCGGCAATCCTTTCATCATTGTCAATAAAGAAACAAGATTCCCGTATGTTCTCGCACTTTTTCCCCTTACGAGTTCAGCAACATCAGGATTCTTTTTTTGAGGCATCAAGGAACTGCCGGTAGCAAATGCATCCGGCAAGTTAATAAAATTAAATTCCTCACTAGCCCAAATCACGATCTCCTCACCTAGACGACTAAGATGCATCATTGCAATTGATGCAGCTGAAGCGAACTCAATCACAAAATCACGATCACTGACTGCATCTATACTATTTGGAGAAACAGAATCAAAATTCAGTTTCCTGGAAACTAGTTCTCTATCTATAGGATGACTAGTTCCCGCTAAAGCACCAGACCCTAGCGGAAGGATATTTACTCTCTTCCTTATTTCAGAAAATCTATCATAATCTCTATTGAACATCTGAGTATAAGCCATCAAATGATGAGACAGAAAAACAGGTTGAGCCCTCTGCAAATGAGTATATCCTGGAATCAAAACTTCAATATTTTTTTCAGCTTGAGACAAAAGACAAACACGCATTTCTATTATAACACCTAGAATTTCATCAATCTGATTTCTTAGCCATAACCTCAAAGATGTAGAAACCTGATCATTCCTACTCCTAGCCGTGTGCAGTTTTCCACCTATTGACCCAATTCTTTTAATAAGTTCCGACTCAATATTCATATGAACATCTTCAAGCCTAGGGTCGAAGAAGAAATTATCAGACTCAATATCCAACAAAATAGATCTTAAGCCTCGAACAATTTTTTTAGAGTCATTAAGAGAAATAATTTTTTTTTCTCCCAACATCTCTGCATGTGCTATGGAACCTTCAATATCAAACTCTGCTAATCTATAATCAAAGGACACACTTTCGGTAAATCCTTCAACAAAAGAGTTTGATGAACTAGAAAACCTACCTCCCCAAGGTTTTCTAACATTTTTACTAGCCGAACCAGCATGTTTCTTTTTTTTCATGCTTAAAATCCTATAAAACTGAATAGATTAGAAAAACAGAAAAATAAACAATAAAAATTCACATTAATCTTTAGAATAATATAAACAGAATGAATCTAGCACTTAAATATTAACAAATTCAATCCGAAAGAGACATAATTTTTATTCAACTTTTGGTCTTGACACTTAACAATCGTATTGTTAGTTTTTCGATCGTTAGAGAAATTTTAAATTTCGCCCATTTTTCAATAGTTTTATTAAAAACTTAGACCTATTAAATCGATTTAAAGAGAATAAATTGAAAAGTAGCTTCAAACAATTAAGAGCTGCTTCCTTAGGTTGGAATTTTGTTACTGCTCCTCTAATAGGAGGGGCTATGGGTTATGGTTTAGATTACTTGTTTTCAACCTATCCTTGGATTATGGTTTTGGGTCTTGTGCTAGGTTTTGTATCTGCTTTTCGTGAAATACTTAGGAGTGGAAAATAATTGACTGAATTAACTGAATCAAATTCAGATTCAAAGCAAACCATACAAAAGATTTCTTTTTTGTGTATCGTCCTGTTATCTTTAATTTCATTAACCACACTTTTTATTTTTACTTTCAAAGACTTTATTGCTGTTTTTGTTTATGGTTTTCTATCTTTATCAAATCTGAAATGTATGGATATATATTTTTTGCGATTAATGGAAAATAAAGCAAATCAAAATAAAATCTCCATACATTTTCTCTACACTATAAGATTCCTCGCTCTACTGTCTTGCATATGGATTGGAGTACAGTTCATTGAACTTTCAGTGGTTTTTATTTCAATAGGATTATCTATACCAATTGCATCATTTTTTATCTTTGGAATTACGGAAACATTTAAATCTAGAAATTTTAGAAAGGTTTAATTAACAATGGAAAAATTTCATCCTTTTTTGTACATAGACTTCTTTCCTGCTCTTGCTGATTATCCAAATGTTACTTACACATGGACTGTAATGGTAGTAGTCTTATTAGTTTCCTTTCTTACAACTAGAGCCCTTCAAGTAATCCCCATGGGAAAACAAAATGTTATAGAAACACTCTTTGATGCTGTTTTCAGTTTCATGGAAGGACCACTGGGCGAAGAAGGAAAAAAATATTTCCCCTTAGTTCTTGCTTTAGGAATATATATATTCTTATCTAATCTAATTGGAATTCTTCCTGGTTTCATGGCTCCAACTAGCAATATTAATACAAACTTAGGTTGTGCACTTACGGTATTTCTTGCAACTCATTATGTAGGATTTCAAAAAAGTGGATGGGGTTATTTAAAACATTTCACTGGGCCTATTATGTGGCTTGCCCCACTAATGGTCCCTATAGAAATAATTTCTCATTTTGCTCGCCCGTTGTCTTTAACTCTTAGACTTTTTGGAAATATTACTGGAGAAGAACTTGTTCTTGGTGTTTTAATGCTACTTTGCTTCCAAGTTCTTTTACCTATTCCTTGGGCTATGCAGATGTTTATTATTTTTGGTAGTTTTATACAAACTTTTGTTTTTGTTCTTTTAACGATGATTTACATAGCAGGCTCATTAGAAGGACATGATCACGACGACGAACACCATGGAGAGTTAGAAACTCATCCAGTTTAATTAGGGCTTAATTTCGTTTTTTTTATTACTACAAGGAGAAGAAAGTAATGAAACGGTTGGCAATTTTCTATGCAGTTTTCGCATCATTCTTCGCTATGGCCTCAGAAGCTTTTGCAGCGACTGCGGCAGATTCAGAAGTATTGCAATGGAGAATTATCTCTTCTTCATTTGCCCTTGCAATCGCAGCAGCAGTTGGTGCTATTTCTCAAGCATGGAGTATCACTAGTGCTTTAAGTGGAACAGCCAGGAATCCAGGAGCTGGAGCAGACCTAAGAGTATCTATGATTATTGGTCTTGCACTTATTGAATCATTGGTAATTTACACATTCGTTATTTGTTTAATTATCATTCTGGGTTAAATTTTATTTTAGCAGGAAAGAGAAATTTCTCTTTCCTGCTAAGTTTCACTAATCTTTTTTTTCATCTTCAAAAAATTTCCTATTCAAATGTCTAATTTAAACTTTCAAGATAAATGGGTATTGAGTTTTGACGTATCTATACCTCCAGGACAAATCACATTTTTGAATTGCAATGACAAATCTTCTCTCACAGAAACGCTAGATAAAGATCAAAAGATTTCAAGAACATTATTACCCCTAGTTCAAAAAAATATAGAAAAATTAAAATTAAATACAGAAAATTTATGTGCTATTGGATTTTCTACTGGGCCTGGTTCTTATATGAGTCTGCGAATTGGAATTTCTACTGCCAAAGGTCTTTCTTTAAGTTTAGGTTGTCCTATTCTAGGATTTTCTTCACTAGAAATTCTTGCAAAAGATGCTATAAAGAATCATTTTGAAAATTCGAGACTTACTACGGAATCATTAATTTGCATAAGAAGTGCAGATAAAGAAAATATTTTTTACGCTAAATTTGAAGTGTCTAAAAAAGTAAACTGTAATAGTTTTTCTTACAAAAGAAATACAGTTGATAAATTAATTGGATTTAATGAATTAGTAATTCAAGACGACCTAAATACCACTTTAATATATTCTTCTATTAATGAAAAAAAAATCAGCCTTCTAAAAAAAAGATATCCTAATGCATTATTTCTACCAATTAACACTTCCTCACTTTCTGTTGCTCTATCAACACTAGATAAAGTTAAAAAAGGCAACTTCACAGAAAATGAAAATTTATTGCCAACTTATTGTCGTGATGTAAAATTAGGATGACTTGGATTACCTGAAGACACTTGACGAAAAATCAGTAATCGTTAGAATTTATTAGTTATAATTAAATATTCAACTTTTACTTTCAAACATCACTAATATTTAGGAGAAAAATGACAAATCAAACTATTGATGATGAAGAAATAAATAATGAAGAGAATAATGCTTTGACCCTCCAATCTACTCATCTTCAGTTAGAAAGCGAACTTTCATCATTAGAAAATCAAAGATTTTTAACTGCCGATGAAGAACAAAAAATAAAAGAGTTAAAGAAAAAAAAGTTGGCAATAAAAACTCAAATTGAAAAAATGAGTGAAGAGAACAACTAAATCATTACGATTCAAATACTTACACTCATTCACATTACCTACCTTCTAGCTTGACCTATTTTGCTATAGAAGAGTAAAATCCGGCTGAAGTTATTTATAACTTTAGAATTTTAACCTTGTAATAAAATCGTCTTTTATATGAGGGTTCTTATGGCTGTTAAAAAGGTGAATCAAATCAACGAGACTGAATTTTCAGGTGCTGAACTTATTTATAGAAGTTTAGCAAGAGAAAAAGTAGAGTTTATATTTGGTCATCCTGGAGCCGTTTTACTCACTGTTTTAGATCTCTTTCTCAAGAGAAAAAATATAAAACATATTCTCACTAGACATGAGCAATGTGCTGCACATATGGCAGAGGGATACGCGAGAGCAAGCGGACAAGTTGGGGTATGTCTTACAACTTCCGGACCAGGAGCAACAAATCTAGTTACTGGAATAGCTGACGCCTATATGGACTCGATTCCACTGATTTGCATTACTGGACAGGTAGCAACATCTATGGTTGGGAATGACGCATTTCAAGAAGCGGATATTATAGGAATGACTCGTACTGTAACTAAACATAGTTACCTGATAAAAAGTACACATGACTTACCAAAAATCTTCCAAGAAGCATTCCATATCTCACGAACTGGTCGACCTGGTCCAGTACTAATAGATATTCCGAAAGATGTGATCTTAGGAAGTGCAAAAGAAACAATTAATCCAAAAGTAACGATTCGAGGTTATAAACCAACGACAAAGGGTCATCCACGACAAATAAAACGAGTATCAGAAGCTATCAAGAATTCCAAGCAACCTTTATTATATGTTGGTGGTGGAGCTATACATGCGAACGCACATAAAGAATTATTGTCACTAGCAAAAAAAGCAGATATACCGGTCACGTGGACGTTAATGGGTGCTGGAGCATTTCCTAATAACCACAAACTATCTTTGGGGATGCTAGGAATGCATGGAACTGCTTATGCCAATTATTCAGTTGCAGAATGCGATCTTCTAATTGCAGTTGGCGCAAGATTTGACGACAGAGTAACTGGAAAAATTTCTGAATTTGCTAAAAATGCGAAAATTATTCATATAGATATAGATCCAACAGCTATTGGCAAAAACAAACATGCTGATATTCCTGTAGTCGGAGATGCAAAATCAATACTCTCTGAAATAAACAAATCGATTAAATCACAAACAAGACCACTTTGGATCAAAAAAACTCAGAACTTGATGAAAAAATATCCCCTGAGTTTCAACTCAGAAAAAGGAAAACCTATAAAACCTCAAGAGGCTATCGTGACTCTTAGTGATGAAGTTGGAGACAAAGCAATTATTACAACCGAAGTAGGCCAACATCAGATGTGGGCTGCTCAGTTTTATAACTGTACTTTTCCTAGACAATTTATATCATCGGGAGGATTAGGTACTATGGGTTTCGGTTTTCCTGCTGCTATTGGTGCCGCACTAGCTAGATCTGACAAAATAGCAATTGATATCGCAGGAGATGGAAGCTTCCAAATGGTTTCCCAAGAACTCGCAACTGCCGTACAGTACAAAATTAACGTCAAGATTTTTATTCTAAACAATGCAAATTTAGGTATGGTAAGGCAGTGGCAGGATCTATTTATGGACCGAAGATTCAGTGAAGTAGAATTGGACTGTTCACCAAATTATGTAAAACTTGCAGAAGCTTACGGAGCAAAAGGTCTTTCAATTTCAAAAACAACTGAACTTCGTCCAGCAATCAAAAAGATGATAACTACACCAGGGCCTTTCATACTTGATGTTAATGTAGATCCTGATGAATTAGTTTTTCCTATGATTCCTGCTGGGGGTAGCACAAAAGACATGATCGTTTATGACTCTAGAAAAGAGAAATTTAGCGCAAAATTAAGCGCTCTTCCAGATAATTAGGAGATTCACATTGAAATTAAATGGTTCTCAAATAATGATAGAAGAACTAAAAGCTGGCGGTGTTGAAATAGCTTTTGGTATTCCTGGTGGGGCAATAATGCCTTTTTATGACGAACTCTTGAAATCTGATTTTCCGCATATCCTAACACGTCATGAACAAGGTGCTGCTCACATGGCCGATGGGTATGCAAGAGTTAGTAATAAAATTGCAGCTGTAATTACAACTTCTGGCCCCGGTGCTACAAATCTTATTACTGGACTTGCTAATGCTCATATGGATTCTATTCCTATGATTGCAATTACAGGTCAAGTTGCTTCTCCTATGATTGGAACTGATGCATTTCAAGAAGCTGATACTTACGGTTGCTCTATTCCTGTAACCAAATACAATTGGTTAATTCAGAATGTAAATGACATACAAAGAATTACTAAAGAGGCGATTGAAATTGCTACTACTGGAAGACCTGGACCTGTCTTAATAGATTTCCCCAAAGATATACAAGTGGAAAAAACTACTTACAAGATTTCTGAAAGTACACAAACTAAAGAGTCTGCTACAGAACTTTCAAAAGAAAGCATAGTAAGGGTCGAGGAACTTGTTTCAGCAATTAAAAAATCAAAGAAACCTCTTATTCTTGCGGGAGCAGGAATATTAAAAGCTAAAGCATCAAATGAATTGACTAATTTTGCGAGAAATTCTGGAATCCCAGTTATAAATACTCTTTTAGGTCTAGGCGGATTTCCTGGAACAGACAATCTTTTCCTTGGGATGCCTGGTATGCATGGAACTGCATATGCAAATTTCGCTCTCGAAGAATGTGATTTACTAATAAATCTGGGAGGACGTTTTGATGATCGTGTTACAGGAAAGACTTCTGGATTCTGCAAACAAGCCAAAATATGTCACGTTGATATAGACCCTGTAGAACTAGGGAAAAGGATTTCTACTGACATTCCAATTCTCGGTAATGTAAGAGAAGTTTTAAAAATACTAAATGAAGATATCGGCGAACTAAACTGCGAAGAATGGCTACAAAAAATTAAAACTTGGAAATCTGACTTTCCTCTTAATTATGAAAATAAAGGAACTATCAAACCTCAGTACGTGATAGAACAAATCCAAGAATTAACAAATGGAGACGCTATCTATGCAACAGGAGTAGGACAACACCAGATGTGGACCGCTCAATTCATTAGATTTAATGAACCTAATAGTTGGGTTTCGTCGGGTGGGTTGGGCACAATGGGATTTGGCCTCCCCGCAGCCATAGGAGCAAAAATTGCTCGTCCTGAGAAAGAAGTTTGGCTCATCGATGGAGATGGAAGTTTTGCTATGACTTTAACTGAGTTAGCTACTGCCTCTCAGTACGGAATTCCAGTAAAAGTAGCTATACTTAATAATGGATATCTGGGCATGGTAAGACAGTGGCAAGAACTATTCTTTGAGAAAAGATACTCACACTCTCATTACCCTAAAAACCCTGACTTTAAAGTTATTGCTGAAGGTTATGGTGTACATGGAATCGATGTAAAATCTCCAAATGAAGTTACATCCTCCCTAAAAAAAGCATCTAGCATAGATGGTCCTGTAGTAATTAATTTCCATGTTGATCAAGGCGAAAATGTATGGCCTATGGTTCCTGCGGGTGCAGAAAATAGTGAAATGCAATTAAAACAATCTGAATCGGATAACTAATAATGAGACAAGTTTTTTCTATACTAGTAAATAATCATCCTGGAGTTCTTTCACATGTCGCTGGATTATTTACCAGACGAAGTTACAATATAGAAACAATTGTTGCGACACCAACAGAAGACAAACAAATAACCAGAATGCTTATTGTTAGTCAGGGTGAGGAAGAAAAATTAAAACAAATCGCTAAACAACTTCAGAAACTCTACGATGTTAAATTTGTAGAAACGATTCCATACGATACAGTTGAAACAAAAGACCTTCTTGTCTCTATATTAAATTCTTCAACGTTTAACACCAACAATGGAAAGTAAATAATGTCAATTTCTGATGAAAGCAGCTCTTTAGACACTCCACATACAATCGCAGTTTTAGTTGAAAATAAATTTGGAGTTTTAGCTAAAGTTGCAAGTCTATTTAGCGCTAGAGGTTACAATATAGAAAGTCTATCTGTTGGGACGACTCAAGATCCAAGTGTATCAAGAATTACAATTGTAACCTCTGGGGACACCAACATAGTAGAACAAATACGGAAACAATTGGGAAAGCTTATTGATACGATTAAAGTAACCGAAATGAAATATGGAGAAAGCATACAAAGAGAAATGGTCCTTATGAAGATCTCATCTTCTTCCGAAACAAGGGGTGAAATTCTTCAAATTGCAGAAATATTTCACTGTAAAGTCTTACAAATTACTCCAAGTGAAATTATTCTAGAGACAACCGGTGACGAAGAAAAAATAGACAATCTTATAGAACTGTTACAACCATACAAAATCTCGGAAATCTCTAGAACTGGGAAAACTGCAATTTCAAAAGGCTCTATAATTTTGAAAAATATTAAAAATTAGAATGTCCAATATTACAAATAAAAATAGACCTTTAATTGCACGTGAAGGGTGGAAATTTGTCCTTTTTTTTGTGTCAATATCACTTCTGTCTCTTTTTTTAAATACATATATTCCCGCTATTCTTTTTTTTCTTTTAGCAATTAGCATTGGAGCTTTTTTTAGAGATCCAAAAAGGGAAACCCCTCAAACCGCAGGATCTATTATTGCGCCAGCGGATGGGAAAATAATTCTTCTTCAAAAAGATATAGAAAATAAGATTTCTTTAGGAATTTTTTTGTCTCCTTTAGACGTTCATATAAATCGCTCTCCGGTTTCTGGCAAAATAAGAGAAATCAAATACTCTAAAGGAAATTTTATAGCAGCCTACAAAGATGATTCTTCTGAAATTAATGAAAAGAATACTATTGAAATAGAAACGGATTCAGGAGATAATTTCTCTGTTATTCAAATTGCGGGCTTTATTGCTCGTAGAATAGTTTGTTGGAAAAAAATGGGTGACGATATTAAAAAGGGAGAGAGATTCGGTCTTATCCAATTTGGCTCTAGGACTGATTTGATTATCCCTCCGGGTTACGAACCATGTGTTTCAATAGGAGATCGGGTTCGTGGAGGAGAGACAATTGTCGCAAAATCAGTTTCCATCTCGTCTTAAGAATGTAAAAAGAAGAAGACGAAGGAAAATCAACTCAAAAAATCATAAATTCAAAAAAGGCATATTCCTTTTGCCAAACCTATTAACTACGGGCGGTCTCTTTGCCGGCTTTTACTCCATAATTGCAGCAATAAATAATGATTTTTTCTGGTCTTCATTATCTATTCTTATTGCAATATTACTTGACGGAATGGATGGGACTGTTGCCAGAAAAACTAAAACTACCAGTTCTTTCGGAATTCAGTATGATTCAATGTGCGATTTAGTAACATTCGCACTTGCTCCAAGTTTATTAATTTACATTTGGGCCCTTTCACCCTTCGGAAGAATTGGATGGTTGGCTGCATTTGTTTTTTCGGCATGTGGTGCACTTAGGTTAGCAAGATTCAATGTTATGGCTGACTCAGGAAAAACAAATGGCGACTTTAGAGGGTTACCTGTACCTGCTGCAGCCGGACTTCTTGCATCTTTTGTTTGCCTCCTAGAAAACCCTATATACAAATCATATGTGCCAATGGAATCGATCGCAGTAATAGCGTACATTCTTTCTTTTCTGATGGTAAGTACTATAAGATATAAGAAAATAGACGTTTTTAACAGAAGACTAAAGCATCCATTCAGAGTATCTATAAGTGTAATTTTAATTTTATTTATGTCTGCTGCTGCACCACAAATCATGGCATTCATCGTTATGAGCATCTTCTGTCTTTCAGGTCCTACCATGATGATATTTAAGGATAAAAATGAAACTAATTCTAACGAAGACCTCCAAAAGCAAAATCAGGAAGGAGAACACGAGAAAAGTTGGAATTGAATAAATTGAATTTTTCTAGAACTCAAACTAAAGAACTCAGAGAAAGATGGTCTATGTAGGATGAACTGGATAAAATTTTCGTTTTTTATAATTTCAATTTCTCTTGCCTCCTCTTTAACAACCATTCAAGTTTTTGCTAGTTCCCTTTCAAACACATCAAATAAAATTCAAAAAACATATCAAAAAAAATTACTAGAAAAAAATATTTCTCTAGCATTTCTAAATAATTCGAATGCTGCGACTGCTATATCAGCTGACAAAATCATAAACGATAAAATACGTCAAAGAGTAGTTGGAAAAGGCTTTGCCGACATAAGATTTCTAGGTCATCGCTTACAAGCAGATCATATAGAAGTTCAAACCTTAACTCATGATGGAGTGGCAACTGGCAATGTTGTTTTTCAAACTAAAAACGAAAGAATTGTAGGAAGCCGTGCAGAATTTAATTTAGATAGTGAAAAATTGACTATTTTCTCTGCATATGGATATATTGCAGCTACCTATTATGTAAAAGCAAATGTAATCAGAAGACTGTCATATGATCATTACGAAGTGATTAATGGCTCATTTACTTCCTGCAAGGGAGATAATCCTGATTGGGCTTTAAGGTCAAAAAAAACCAATTTTAAAATAGGTGGTTATGCTGAGCTAAAAAATCCAAGACTTGAAGTATCTGGAATTCCGATAATAGGATCTCCATGGGCAATAGTACCAATCAAACAAAAGAGAGCTTCAGGATTTCTTCCTCCGAAAATAGGATTAGGCAAAAAAAACGGCAATCAAGTGGTAGCAGACTATTTCTGGGCAATAAATCGTTCTTCTGATGCTACTTTCGGTCTTGACTATATGTCAAAGAGAGGATTCCGTTGGAAAGGTGAATATAGATTTAAATCTAATGAAGTGACTTATGGTGAAATACAAGGAAATTCTATATTTGCAAAATCTCCTCCAAAAAAGAACAAACCAACTAAACAGTTTTGGGATTTAAAAGGAAAATATAAGACTTATTTGCCTGAGTACAGAGCAGAGATAGACTCAAAGATAGAAGAGTCTGGCAGACCTTATATAGACAGATCTCTTGACACAAACTTACATGATAGAACTAGACAGAGCACCAAGTCACATATCGATTTTCGCAGGGAATTTGTCAATCTTCCCGGAAGACTAAAACTTCGAACTAGCAGAACAAGGGGAATTAACGAAAATGATGGTGATGTATATGATGTTGCTCCAGAAGTGAGTATTGAAATTGATAATTGGAAACTAGGCTCCAACGATCTGTATTTGAACTTAAAATCTTCATTTCATAAACTAAGAAGAGTAGACTCTCCATCTACAATTTCATTTGAAAGAATCCACTTCAAACCTAGTTTGTCTATTCCAACTAAACTACTTCCTTCACTAACTCTTACATCCGAATTTGGATTTCATGAAACATTTTGGACACAACGTAAACTCGATTCAAGTATTGGAGGAAGTCCAACAAAAGAACAACAGCTTTCGTCATCTATTTCAAGAGAAATGTGGTTCAGCGAATTCAATCTAAAGGGACCGAAATTCGGCAAAGTTTTTGATGTTAATATAGGGAAGATGGAAAAATTTAAACACACTATAGAACTAGAAAGTAATTATAAATACTCTCCTTCCATGGATGCTAGAGACAGACAGTTAATATTAGAACTAGATTCTATTGACTCTCTGGGAGACAAAAATACTATTGACTACACATTAACAAATAGAATTCTTACAAAATACAGAACTGAAAAAGGATTGGAAACAAGAGAACTTTTGAAACTCTCTATTTCTCAACAATATAATATCGACGAAAAAAGGAGAGATCAGAAACTTGGAACTGATTCTAGACGCCCAGCAGGAGATATCGATATAGAAGCTAAATCTTCTATAATCAACAAACTGAGTTTGATTCAGAAGGCTACTTACGCCTCTTACGAAAAAGAAATCAACAAATACTCTACTGCCGTTAGATATTCTATCGGAAGAAATGGATATTTATATCTCGACAGAACATGGAAAAGACATAGAAATATTAAACCTGTAAGTACTGGAGAGAGTCATTTTAATCTCTCGGGAGGATTTTCATTTTTAAAAAACTGGTTCTTTGAACTCATAACTAGGGTAAACCGCTCTGACAAAAAGATTCTTGAGAAAAAATTCATCTTAAGGCGTAAGTCATGTTGCTGGGATACGATAATAACTGTAAGTGATCTTAGCGATAAAACTGAAATTTTTCTCGGATTTAACTTGTTAGGTGTAATAGAAGGTGAAAGGACTCCAACATTCAGAAAAGGTTGGGAGAAGAACTAGATAATATATTGAGGGAAATATGCCAATCAAAAGAATCTTAGTTACTGGAGGAGCAGGTTTTATAGGTAAACATCTATGTATTTCTTTAATTGATTCTGGACATAAAGTGATTTGCTTGGACAATCTCATAACAAGCGAAAAAAGCAAATTTTCAGAAAAACTAGATTCCAAATCGGACATATTCAAATTTATCAATCATGATATTACACAAAGAATTGAAATAGAAGATGAAATAGATGAAATCTTTCACTTAGCTAGTCCAGCAAGCCCTATAGATTATCTAAAACTACCAATTGAAACATTAAAAGTTGGCGCTCTAGGAACACACAATACTCTTGGACTTGCAAAGGAAAAAAAAGCTAAGTTTTTACTGGCTTCAACTTCTGAGGTCTATGGAGACCCTGAAGTTCATCCACAGCCCGAATCTTATTGGGGAAATGTCAATCCTACTGGTCCTAGAGGAGTTTATGATGAGGCAAAGAGATTTGCAGAAGCAATTACCATTGCCTACCACAAGAAACACAATATTCCTATTCGTATTGCACGTATTTTCAATACATATGGTCCAGGAATGAGATTCAATGATGGCAGAGCGATTCCCGGTTTTATCTATCAAACACTTTCAGGAGAACCGATTACTATCTTTGGCGATGGGAAACAAACAAGAAGTTTTTGTTACATTACTGATTTAGTTGAAGGTCTCAAAAAACTCATGGATTCAGATTTCACTAATCCTGTAAACCTAGGTAATCCAAAGGAAATGACTATAGAAGAACTGGCTAGTACAATACTAAATAAAATTGGAGGTAAGAGTGAAATCATTTACAAAGAACTTCCAGAAGACGATCCTAAGATTAGACAACCTGACATTACAAGAGCAAAAAGAATTTTAAATTGGAACCCAAAAACATCTTTTGACATAGGTCTCGAAGAAACGATTAAAGACTTTAAAATTCGTTTAGGATTAAATTAAAAAGATAAAAGATTCATTTTTCAAAATTAGTTCTTATATAATTATTAACTTGAAAATGAACGCATAATTCGGCTACATTACAAGTATCTGATACTTTAATTATTAATTGTCTTCATTTTCTGTTCACCGCCTTTTTCATAAATAGTTGTTTTTACCAAAAGAGTATCTCACTAATGAATTTTTTACTGGACCGATGGCATAATGGCGTAAAGCCCCGTGTATTAGTCATTGGAGATCTTATCTTAGATCGATATATATGGGGTGAAATTGAAAGGATTTCTCCAGAAGCACCTGTTCAGATTTTAACCTGGGAAAAAGAATCTTCGGCATTGGGAGGAGCTGCTAACGTTGCTAACAATCTGGCACAATTGGGATGTAACGTCTATCTTTGTGGAATTATAGGTTACGACACTGAAGGACTGGAATTATTAGAAAAAGCGAAATCATTTAATATAAATACTTCTTTGATATTAAAAACAAGAAAATTTCGTACTATCACAAAATCGCGATTTATTTCTAAAAATCAACATGTACTTAGAGTAGACAAAGAAAACAACACTTATATTGATCTAGAAAAAAGATTTATCAAAAAATTATCTCCTTTTCTGGAAAAAACAAGTGGAGTCATTTGTTCAGATTATTCCAAAGGAGTATTCACAAAAGGTCTTCTCAACTATCTTTCTGCAACATGCAAACAGAAGAATATCAAAATAGTTGTTGACCCAAAGGGAAATAATTACAAAAAATATGAAGGCGTAACTGCGATCACACCTAATATATCTGAATTTTCGATTGCTGTTGGGAAAATATCTGAAAAAGAAAGCGACCTGGAAACAGAGGTTAAAAAGCTTTTAAAAAGAATCAATACTCAATACATTCTCCTTACGAGAGGAAAAGACGGAATGACTCTTTTTGACAGAAAAGGTCGTGTTGGACACGAACCTGCTAATGCTAAAGAGATTTTTGATGTTACCGGAGCAGGAGATACCGCAACTGCAGTGTTCACAATGGGGCTACTCGGCTGTTCTACATTAAAAGATACATTGTTTCTAAGTAATCTATCAGCTGGAATTGTTGTAGGAAAAGTAGGCACTTCTACTCTTACCGGAGAGGAACTAAAAAATTCTGTTGGAAATAACGAAATCTCTTTTTCTAATAAAATAATTCCTAAAGAAAAAATTGTAAGTACAATGAACAATTTAAGATTGCAAGGGAAAAAAATAGTTTTCACAAATGGTTGTTTTGATATTTTACATTCTGGACATATTGAATATTTAGAAAGAGCTAGAGCGCTTGGAGATATTCTAATTGTTGGACTAAATAGTGACACCTCTGTTAAACGACTAAAAGGAAAAGGAAGACCTTTCAATCTACAAAAAGAGCGAGAAAAAATGCTAGCTTCTCTTTCTTCCGTAAGTTTTGTTTCAACTTTTCATGAAGACACACCTTTAAAACTTATTCAAAAAGTAAATCCCGATATTCTTACAAAAGGTGGAGACTACTCCTCTGAAGTAATAGTAGGGACTAAATTTGTAGAAGCAAATGGTGGATATGTTCAGATCTTACCTTATGTTAAAGGTGTTTCTACAACAGAAATAGTACAAACAATAATTGACAAACATAACTCACTTAACTCCAAGAAGAAGAGATGAAAAGAAATAAAATCGTTATTACTGGAGCAGCTGGATTTATAGGTTCTCGGCTAGCAACAGAATTTATGAGATTAAGACAAGAAGTAGTACTTGTCGATAAACTTTCTCACTTTCAAACACGCTCACAAATATCTGAAATTTATCAAGGAGAAGAAAAGACTAAAAAAGTCGACCGCAAAGATCTTGAACTTTGGTTAAAAGAAAATCAATCTTCATGTAAGTACATCTTTCATCTTGGTGCATGTACAAATACTTATGAAATGAACAAAGAGTACTTACATCAAATGAACACTCAATACTCAATGAACTTGTGGAAAATTGCTACTCAAAATAAAATTCCATTTTTCTACGCTAGCAGTGCTGCGATTTACGGAAATGGAGAAAATGGATATGATGACAAAACCCATCCAAGCGTTTTCAAACCTTTAAACCCTTATGGTCTTTCTAAACAACTTTTTGACAACTGGATTTTAAAAAATTGCGAAACAGATAATCCACCTATATGGGCTGGTTTTCGTTTTTTCAATGTTTATGGATTTGGAGAAAAGCATAAAAGTAAAATGTCGAGTGTTTTTCTGCATGCATTTGATCAAATAAATAAAAGCGGAAAATTAAAACTTTTTCGTTCCCATAGAAATGGAATAGAAGATGGTTTCCAAAAAAGGGATTTTATTCTAGTTGACGATATTATTTCTTTACTGGTGGGATTAACAGTCAAAAAGATTCCAAATGGAATTTATAATCTAGGTACTGGAAATGCCAAAACTTTTCTTGAATTAGCAGATTCTGTTTTCCGTGTGATGGGAAAAGAAAAGAATATTGAATTTATTGACACTCCATTAGAAATTCGCGAAAACTATCAATACTTCACACAAGCAAAAATGGAAAAACTCAGATCTGCCGGTTTCAAAAATGAATTCACCTCATTAGAAAAAGGTTCTGAAATTTATTGGAATAAAGCTAAAAATGAAATTTCGCTTTCGCCAACAACGCTAAGAGGTTAGATCAAAAACAATATGCAAATTTCTTTATTAGGAAGTGGAAGTAGAGGAAATTCAACATTAATAAAATACGACAATTACGCATTTTTAATTGATGCTGGATTAAGTAGAAAACAAATCATAGAACGCCTCTCAACACATAAGATTAGCCCCGCCGATTTAAGCGGTATAATACTAACACATGAACACATTGATCATATTAGAAGTGCAGGGTCTCTTGCAAAAAAATGGAATCTACCAATTTGGACCAACAGAGGAACAATTGAGGGTGGAAAGAAATTTCTTGATGGCATTCCTGAATATATTGAGATAGAAGTAGGAAAATCATTCTCTATATGCGGATTAAGAACTGAACCATTTACTGTACCGCATGATGCCGCCGATCCATTTGGACTGATTTTCACCTCAGAAAATGGTTATCGTATAGGATTTGCAACAGATATGGGTTTTGCTACTCGCTTAGCAAACGAAAAGTTAAAGGGCATACAAGGTTTGGTTTTAGAATTCAATCATGATTCAGAAATGCTCTTGAATGGACAATACCCATGGACAGTAAAACAAAGAATCAAAAGTAAATTAGGTCACTTAAACAATGAAGAAGCGGGGATTCTTTTGAAGAAAATTGGGAGTCAAGAATTAGAATGGATAGTTTGCGCTCATATTAGCAAAGAAAACAATTCAGAAACTCTTATCATGAAAAACGTTAACGAAGCGCTTAAAAATGAATTTAAAAAGAATACAAAACCACAGACAAAAGTCTGTATAGCAACTCAAGACAAACCAACTGAATTATTTGGATTCATTTGATTTACGGAAGGAGGAAGAATTGATAAACAGATACTCTAGACCAGAAATGAAAGAGATTTGGGAAGAGAAGATGAAACTTCAATGTATGTTAGAAGTTGAAATCGCAGTCTGCGAGCAGTTAACTACTGAAGGAAGTATTCCTAAAGAAGCTATGGAAACTATTAAAGAAAAAGCGAATTTCGATGCAGAAAGAATTAGGGAAATTGAAAAAACAACTAAGCACGATGTAATAGCTTTCCTTACAAATGTAGCGGAATATGTTGGAGAAGAATCTTGTTATATCCATTTAGGCTTGACTAGTAGTGATGTTTTAGACACTGGTTTAGCATTACAACTCTCTAGAAGTATTTCGATTCTTGCCGATGATATCAAAAGATTAAAAGGCACTTTAAAAAAAAGGGCCTTAGAACATAAAAATACTCTCATTACGGGAAGAACTCATGGTATGCAAGCAGAACCAACTACCCTAGGTCACAAACTCGCAATTTGGTATGGAGAATTTGATAGAGCAGAAAAGAGAATTGAAAGAGTAAAAGAAATAATCGGTGTCGGTAAAATTTCTGGAGCAGTTGGCGTGAATCCACACATATCACCTCAAACAGAAGAAGCAATATGTTTGAAGCTAGGACTAAAAGCAGCACCAGCAAGTAGTCAAATTATACAGAGAGACCGTCATGCAGATTTTCTTTTAATGCTTGCCTTAACAGCTTCTAGCATTTCAAAAGTTGCAACTGAAGTCAGACATTTACAAAGAAGCGAAGTTGGAGAGGCAGAAGAATTTTTTAGCAAAGGTCAAAAAGGTAGTTCAGCTATGCCTCATAAAAGAAATCCAGTCGTATCAGAACAACTTTGCGGTCTTGCAAGGATTATTCAGTCAAATGCTTCAGCTGCATTGCAAAATGTATCTCTTTGGCATGAAAGAGATATAAGCCACTCATCAGTAGAAAGAGTCATCCTTCCCGATAGTTCAATCTTGTTAAATTACATGTTAAACAAACTCAATGAAGTGATAGAAAACTGGGTTATATATGATGAAAAAATGAAAGAAAACTATGAAAAATCAAATGGTCTTTTAATGAGCGAACATGTAATGCTTGCTCTGATAAGAAAATCAAAGATGACAAGAGAAGAAGCATATGGCATTGTCCAAAAATCTGCTATGAAAGTTTTTCATGATGGAGATAATTTTATAGACCTACTAAAAAATGACCCAAAGGTAAACGCAGTTTTGACAACGGAAGAACTTCAAGATTGTTTCAATCTAGATGCTCATTTTAAAAATATTGAAAATATCTTTAAACGTGTTTTTGATAATTAAGATTTAAAAAAATAGAACTTTTAAAAGAAAGGTCAAAAGATGGAAAAAAAAGAACAATTATATGAAGGAAAAGCAAAAATAATCTATCAAACTGAAG
>CAZLCI010000009.1:0-47884 GCA_964558115.1 uncultured Nitrospinaceae bacterium
CCTTTTCTAGGACTTCTGCTATCTCTGATTTCACTTCCATCATGCTCACATCTGGCGGAACTCTAGTATCTATATACAAAGTACAAAAAACTGGAGTTCTGCTACATCTATATGGCCAACCACCTTCGATCGCAGAAAGATTTAAATTTGCAGGATAACCTTTATATTTTCTACGTTCACGATAGTCCTTGCCCCAATTTTCAAGTGCAGTAATTATTTTTGTCATCTGGGAAATCGTATTGGGATAGTCATGACTATAACTTGTATGAGAAGGAGGTCCAGTCAAAGTGACTTTTGACCACATGTATCCAAGATGTCCGGGCAATAGAGCCAATCCAGTAGGCTCTCCAATTACAGCAACATCAGCAATACCACCATGAGTAACAAAATAGCTTGTTCCAAAACCACCACCACGAAAAGAAGACCCTTGATATTTATCAACTGGCCCTCTTTCAATTTCACCAACAACTGCTGCAAACTTCACATCACCACGAAGTTCCACTTCAGATTTTTTTACTGCTTCCATAGCAGCTACATAACACGCCAAGGCCCCCTTCATATTATATATTCCTAATCCATAAATCCAACCATCTTCTTCGTAGGCTTCTGGTTGAAATGCCTTTACTTTAGGCAAAAATTCTTCTTTACCGGAATAGGAAGTATCCATATGACCGTTAAATAATAATGAAGCGCCTTTTCCCTTTCCTTTTAGTGTAGCAATGCAATTTGAACGTCCAGGTTCTACTTCTTGCAAAAAAGGGTCTAGATCAATTTTTCCAAGATAATCTTTTAGAAAAAGAGAGCACTCCTCTTCTTCTCCCGTTGCACTTGGAATATTCACGAGATCCTTAGCTAGGGAAACCATTCTCTCTTTATCAATACAACTCCATACTTTGCTATGTGATTCTGAAGTTCCAAAGTCCATTTATATTCTCCCTTTTTTATAAAGAACTTGAAAAATATTTCTCTCCTAAATACACTCTTTGAACAAGTTCGTTGTTCTTTATCTCTGCTGGCAATCCGTCTGCTATGACTCTACCTTCATGGAGAACAATAACCCTATCCGCAATCGAAAATGTAAATCTCATGTCATGCTCGATTAACAAAATTGTATCTTTTTGATTTTTCATTTCCAAAAGAAATTTTGCAAACTTATTTCTAATTTTTGGATTTACACCTGCTACGGGTTCATCAAGAAGAACGAGACTATGAGGATTAAGAAAAGTTCTGGTAATTTCAACTAATCTTTGTTGACCATAACTCAAATCAGAGGCAAATTTCTTCTTTAAATCTTCTATTTTTAAGAATCTTAGAATTTTATGAATTTTTTCTTCCTCTTCATGGAAAACTTTATTGGATGAAAATAAACTCTTAAAGAATTGCATATCTTCACTATCTATAGAAATCAATAAGTTATCTTCCACAGATAAATTTTCAAATAATCTTGATTTTTGAAATAGCCTCGAAATACCTAGATTAGAAATATCCTCAGGCCTTCTGTTCGTAATATCATCAGAATTAAAAAAAACTTTCCCGCTATCAACATTAACTATACCTGATATGATATTGAATAAGCTTGTTTTACCTGATCCGTTTGGACCAAGAAGCGCAGTAATTTGACCCTCTTCGATACCAAAAGAGCAATTATCAACTGCATTAACTCCACCAAAATTTTTCTTCAAATTTTTTATTTCTAAAATCATTTCAGATCAAACCTTCCATAGAAACCCTTAGGACGATAAATCAAAATAAACATTAGAAGAACTGCGTAAAGTATCTGTCTTGCAGGACCAATTACATCAGACGAAAAACCGATAAACCTGAGAGGCTCAGGAAGCAACACTAAAATAACAGTTGCAATGAAAGTTCCTTTAAATGAACCAAGACCACCGATGATTACTATACACAGAATAGGCACCAATTCCATTACAGTAAAAGAATCAGGATCTATATAATTAATATAATGAGCATAAAGACCACCCGCAATACCAGCAAAAAAAGCTGAAACACTTAAAACAATCCTTTTCACTTTTTTCGCATTTTTCCCTAAAACTCTTGCAGCAAGTTCATCATCTCTAATAGATTGTACAACTCTCCCAAAAGAAGAACGAACAATCAAAGAAAGTAAAAAATACGAGAAAATCAAAAAGAATATACTCAAAAACAGAAAATATATATTTTGATTAAATACAAAGCCTAATATTTCTGGTCTTGGAATCCCGGTTAGACCCATTGGTCCGTTTGTTAGCGAAATCCAATTTAAAGAAATTTCATAAATAACGAACGAAAATCCCATTGTTGCAACAGCAAAATAATCTCCTTTTAATTTGTTAGTCGAAAAAGAAAGACAACAAGCAAAGAATGAAGATAAAACACCTGCAACTAAAATAGAAATCAGAAAATCTATCCCTTGCAACGACAACAAAGATGAGGAATATCCGCCTATCGCATAGAAAGCAATATGTCCTAAATTTAACAACCCCGCAAAACCTATAGATAATTGAAGAGATAAGGTTAATAGAGAATAAATTGAAATTAAAATAAAAAAATGTACAAGATACCCTTCCATTTACTTGCCTAACCCTTTCTTCAAACCAAGAATACCTCGCGGTCTAAAAATAAGAAAAACAAGCAAAATACCAAATCCTATTGCATCTTTGTAACCTGAATCAATGAACCAGATTCCATAATTTTCAGAAAAACCTAAGAACAAAGAACCCAGTATTGCACCTGGAACGGAACCTATCCCTCCAATAATCGCAGCAGCAAAACTTTTAACCATGATTTCTGTCCCAATCATTGGCCTTAGATTTTGCTCTAAAGATATAAAAATAGCTGCAAAACCAGCAATCAATGAACCGAGCACAAAACTCCACAAATAAATCTTTTCTGGAGAAATTCCTACAATTTGAGCAACTTCTGAATTGTCGGAGACTGCCCTCATTGCTTTTCCCAATTTTGTTTTTTTCATAAAAGAAAAAAATAAAAAGAACAGAATAATGGATGACAAGACAATAGATATTTGCAAGGGAGTGATAACAGCCTCTAAAAACTGAAATCCTTTTTCAATTTCCAAAAACTCTATGACCCTAACGTCTGCTCCAAACAAAATTAAAATTACTGACTCAAACAATATAAGAAGAGCAAAGCTAGCAATTAACAAAATGACATTATTAGCGCCTCGCACTCGAAGTTGTTTGTATATTAATTGGTTCATAGACATACCAACTAAAACTGAAAAAAATAACGTAACTAATGAAGAAAACCAGAAAGGTAGTCCAATTCCTTCAAATAAGAAAAACAGAAAATACATAGACAAGAGCAAAGTAGAACCATGCGCAAAATGAACGAACCTACAAGTCGAGTAAATAAGGGAAAAACCTGACGCAACCAAGGCGTATATTGAACCTGCAATAAGTGCGTTTACAAAAAGTTGAGAAGCCGTCTTATCAGACCCTATATAAAATTAAAAAAGCCGATAACCATGGAATAAAAATCACATGCAATTTCTTCCAATCTAAACTTAGAGTAGGACTAATTCAAAGGAATAAAGACACTGCCCTTCAAAACAAAAATATCGTAATTTCCAGAAACATCACCATTAGGATCAAATTTAATTCTTCCGGACGCACCATCAAAAGAAATAGCTGAAAGCATAGTTTTTATCTCACTACCAGTACGAGCACCTTTACCAACTGCAATAGAAATAGCTTTCAAAGCATCATATGCTTGCGAAGCGAATGGACCGGGAGATTTTCCATACGCTTTTTTATGCCTTTCAGCAAAAGAAGTTGTCCCTGAACTTACAGATGTAACAACAAGTCCTTCACCAGAACCAGTGGAACCCTTAGAAACCGCATCACTTTTAAGACCTTCAGAACCAAATAATGCAGATTTTATACCAAGTTCTTTTATTTGCTTTAAAGCAGCAACAGCAGATGGAGGAGAATTACTAATAATATAGATTGAGTCCGGACTTGAAGATTTAATTTTTGTTAATTGTGTCCTCAAATCTGTGGAATCTCTTTTAAACTTTTCTCTTGAAACGATTTTGCCTCCAGCCTTCGAAAAACTCTCCGAAAGAACCTTAGTAAAACCCATGCCGTATTCTTCGTTACTGTACAAGATAGCTAGTTTTCTATGTCCTTTCGAAAAAACATATTTAGCACCAAAATCTCCCTGCAATGCGTCACTTGGAACAGTCCTGAAAATATAAATCCCTGCATTCGTAATCTTGGGACTTGTTGAAGATGAACTGATCATTACAACTTTATTACGTTCGGCTATTGGAGCTGCGGCTAAAGTTGCACCAGAACAAACTTCACCAACAATTGCAGAGACCTTGTCTATAGAAACTAATTTATTAATAGCATTCACAGCATCCTTTCCACTACACCTAGAATCTTCATAGACTATCTGCAATTTGCTTCCTGTTTCCTTATTTGCTAAATCAACCCCTTTTTTTATACTCAGACCATAACTTGCGGCACCACCAGTCAAAGGTGCCATGAATCCAATTTTCACAATTTTCTTAGCAGCATTCAATTCAGCAATCGAGAAAGTGAAAAACACAGAAAAAACAAACAACCCTGATAGAAAAAATTGAGATCTCTTCATAACTATCTCCATATTTTTGGCTTAAAAATTATTTAAATATTATCTTATGAAAAAATGAAATTGAAAACATAGGATACTGAAAAAACTACAACTTATGTTTGTGAGAAACCAATTAAAATCATACCGAAAACAGTCACAAAGACACCAAAAACCATAGTCATTCGAATACGTTCAGACCTTCTCAGAAAAATAGCTGTTAAGAGTAATGAAAATATAGGAGAGGACGTGATTATCGGAGTAACAACACTAACATCTCCATACATAACTGAATAATTCATGCAAAATTGTGAAATGCTATTTAAAACAGCAGCAATTAACACAAGAAATATTACCTTTGATCCAGCCCAACGATATAAATCAGGATCTATAAATCTCTTCATTCCAAAGAGTGTTAATAAACCTATGAAATTTGACCACGCAACAGTCAGGAATGGATTTGGCATACTTTCCAATCCAATTTTTCTTATAAAAATACTCAAGCTAATCAAAAATGCACTTAAAAAAGCCCAAGCAATTCCTTTCTGAAAAAAACTTTCACCTGAACGTTCATAACTTACCAACACCACTCCGGAAACTACAAGAACAGTACCTATAACAAGCAAATAATTCGGGTCTTCACCTAAAAATAAAATTGCAAGAATAATTCCATAAAATGGCGCTGTACTTACTATAGTAGTTAACCGTGGAGGACCTAATTCCCATAAAGCTCTGTAAAAAACATATCTTCCAAAACTATATGCCAATACACCCAATAAACCGAACCAGAACAAACCCTTCAATGAAATCTGTCCCATTTCATAGGTTATTACACCAAGTGTAAATAGTATCAAAAAATTCACTACATTCGTTAAAATTGTTGCTGCAAGATGCCCTAATACTTTTAGAGGCTTAGATAAAATAACTACTTGTATAGCAGCGAGTATCGAAGTTCCAAAAGCCCAAAACATCCCTATGAAATTATCTGACATAGGTTCCTTTACTATCAAGAGATACATCTTAGAGTGTTCTCTACAATATACAGAAGTTGAAAAATAAATGGACCGCATATAACAGAAAAAATGAAAAAACTTTTTCAAATTGATCTTCACTTTCAGTTGAGATTAATATAGTGCATCTAAAAAACTAAGGAGAAAATATGTTCAACAAAATACACCATCTTGGAATTGCTGTTAAAGATATGGATTCTGCCATAGAGTTATACGAATCTGCGGGAGCAAAATTACTAGGAAGGGAGCCATCTAAAGATGGCAATACAGAACTAGCAATGCTTGACCTTGGAGGTGACTTAATCGAGCCAATTTCTCCTTTGAACGAAGAGTCAGGAGTTCACAAATTTATACAACAAAATGGCGAAGGCCTTCATCACGTTGCTTATGATGTAACTGGAATAGAAGATGTTATGGCCAAATTAAAAGAACAAAAAATTGAACTAATAGATGAAGCACCTAAACCTGGATTCATGGGACATACGATAGCTTTCATCAAACCGGAAAGCACTATGGGAACTCTATGGGAATTAGTAGAAGATTCACACTAATAAAAGACAGAGCCAAATGACACAAAAACGAAAAGTCAAAACTTCCTATTCATTTATCGCTTGTGGAGACATAGCGATAAATCGAAAGCCTGAAGAAGATACCTTTGGGAAGTTAAAAAGAATTTTGCAAATTTCTGATTTTACTTTTGGGAATCTCGAACTTCCATTAAGCAAAATTGGAAGAAAACAACCAGGCAAAATATGCCTTCGCGGAGATCCTGTAATGGCAAAAACTCTACAAGATGCCGGTTTTGATCTTATGTCTTTCGCTAACAATCATGCTCTGGATTACGGAGAGAAAGCATTTATAGAAACAATAGAATTAATGCATTCCAAACAAATATCAATCGCTGGCGCAGGAAAAAATTTAAAACAATCGAGAGAAGCTGCTATTATTGAAAAAGAAGGATTAAAACTAGGCATGTTATGTTTTAGTTCTATAATCCCAAATGGATTTGACGCAAAATTTAACAGGCCTGGAATTAATCCCGTTCGCGTTAAGACAAAATATATTTTCAAAGGCGGCGAACACGAATACCCTGGCACTCTTCCTGAAGAAAAAACCTACACATTACAAAATGATTTAGAAAGAATGAAAAAAGATATTCAGACTTTAAAAAAAAAGGTTGATGTTATTTTGGTTAATCATCACTGGGGAACGTCTATGACCCACAGAGTAAAAGATTTCGAAAAAGAAATCGCTCATGCTTCTATTGATTCTGGAGCAGACATTGTTCTAGGTGGACATCCACACGTACTGCAAGGAATCGAATTCTATAAAAAAAAACCCATTGTATACAGTATGGGAAATTTAATCTTCGACTTTGATATCCCTTTCTTCACGCAAACAACAAAACAAACTTTCATTTTCGGTTGTGAGTTAAACAAAAATGGCGCTAAGAATCCTTACCTGATACCATGTGAAAATAATGCATGGGAAATACCTAAAATCTTAGATCCAAAAAAGGGCAACGGAAAAACTATTTTAGAATTGATCAATCAACTCAATCTTCCATTTCGAACCAAGACAAGAATCAAAGGTTCTATAGTAAAACTTTATCCGGGAAATTAACTCACTACCCCTGAAGAATCTTTCACAGGACTCTTCATTATAATTGCAGTCATTTTTCCACCTACGGCAGCTGTTTTATGTTCCATTCCAGATGGAATATATGCAACCAAACCGGGCTTGAGTTCCATTTTCACTCCATGACTTTCTGTGTATCCCTCCCCTGACAAGACCCAAATAATTTCTTCTTGACCTGGATGGCTATGAGGCTCATGAGGTGTTTCTGGATCATATTCTGTAATACCTGCACGCAAATGTTCTGAACCATTAGCGTCTGGACCTACAATAACCTTGGAAGTTCCCCACTCCACATCCTGAAATGGAATCTCATCAATCTTAAACACATTTTTTTCTGGCATTTTTCCCTCATTACAATTAGTGAATCTCAAAAAGAATATTTTTATTGTTTCAAACGATCTCTAATTTCCTTTCCACATTCCTCAGTAGAAAGGTTGCCACCCAAATCTGGAGTTCTACATCCATCCGCTATAGAACTTTCAACTGCTCGCCTAATCAAGGCAGCTCCTTTATCACATTCTAAATGATCTAGAATAAGAGCACCAGTAAGAATTGATGCAACGGGATTCGCTATCCCCTTACCAACAATATCCGGAGCTGTTCCATGTACAGGTTCAAAAAGAGATATTCCGTCAACATTCATATTCACAGAAGGTGCAAGTCCAATACCTCCAACCAAACCCGAGGTAACATCGCTTAGGATATCACCATACATATTATTAGTAACCAAAACATCAAAATCTGAAGGATGCTGAATTAATTCCATAGCAACTGCATCAATATGTTTAGCTTCTGACTCTATATGACTAAATTCGTTACGAACTTCCTCAAAAATTCGTCTCCATATTCCTCCAGCGTATTTCAAACCACTTGCCTTGTCAGCCATTGTCACTTTTTTTCTACGGTGTCTTTCTGCATACAAAAAAGCAGATCGGATAATTCGCTCCACCCCCTTATATGTGTGAATTTCTTCCTGCACAGCAACTTCATCTTTTGTTCCTTCCTTAAAGAATCCACCCATATTCACAAAAAGACCTTCGGTATTTTCACGCACTACAACATGATCTATATCCCCTGCTTTTTTATTTTTAATTGGAGTCAAGTCTTCATGATAAAGTCTAGAAGGACGAATATTCGCATATAAATCTAATCCAAAACGAAGACCAAGTAGTATCTGTTCTTGTACAATAGAACCTCCTACCCTAGGATCTCCAACTGCACCATGAAAGATGCCATCATAGTCCTTGGCAAGAATTTCACAAGAGTCCTCTGGGAGCGCTCTCCCTTCTTTCAAATAACGATCACTTCCCCAATCAAAATGCTCGAATTCAACTTCAAAACTTGCAGTTTTCGCAGCCTGCAATAATGTAGCTTCTGCTTCAGGCATTACTTCCTTTCCTATTCCATCTCCTTGAATAACTGCAATTCGAACCATTGAAATTCTCCAAAATTTTATAATGTAAAGAAGTTGATTTTCTCAAACAAAATTTTTGATGTAAACCATGTTCGTCACAACAGACAAGATATGTTTTAATAAGTAAAAATTATAAATCATATAGATATAGAAAGGCATCCACATGGTTGAGTCTGGGGAATTACCAAAAGGAACTGTTCGGTATCCTGCCGAGTTTGTGAAAGAATTTGCTTACAAAGTATTTGCTTCAGTAGGTGTTCCTGATGAAGACTGCAAACTTATTTCGGAAGTTTTAATCAGCGCTGATCTTAGAGGCATTAGAAGTCATGGCGCAGCACGATTAACTTTCTTTATGGTTCGGCTTGGCAATGGAGTAATTAACAACAAACCAAAAATGATTTTCAACCGTGGCAGTAATACTACCGGCACACTAGATGCTGATAATGCCCTTGGTATTATTTCTTCAAACCGTGCAATGGAAGAAGCACTTACTATGGCAGAAGAACATGGGAGTGGTTTCGTTGGAGTACGTAACAGTAACCACTTTGGTTATGCAGGTTATTGGGCAAAAAAAGCGATGGAAAGAGGCTTTATTGGAATAAGTATGTCCAACGGAGGAAGAAGAACTACTGCGACTTTTGGATCAGAAGCAATTTTTGGAACAAACCCAATGAGTATCGCTATACCAGGAGGTCCTGACAAAACAGACTTTCACTTAGATATGGCCACTTCGACAGTGGCTGTTGGAAAAATTGAAACTGCACTTAGAGAAGGAAGAGAAATTTCAAAAGGATGGGTACCAGAAGCTTATGGAAATCCCTCGTTAAACGAAAAAAGCATACTTAATTATGACGTTCCTCTTCTTCCTTTAGGAGGAGAAGGAGATTCTACAGGTGGGCATAAAGGATACGGATTATCATTAATGGTTGACCTTCTGTGTGGTGTTTTAGCAGGTTCAAATTTAGAAGAACGAATGGCAGGAGCAGGTGGAAGCAGCAAAGCAGGGACAGGTCACTTTATGGGTGCGATAAAATTAGAAGGATTCCGATCTCCCACTTTAATTCATGAAGAAATGTCTGAAATGTTTTCTACAATAAGAAACTCAAAAAAAGTAGAAGGTGAAGACAAAATCTACATTCACGGGGAACCTGAAAAGTTCTCGGAGGAAGAAAATCTAAAACTTGGAGTCCCTATTACTCCACCTATAAGAGAACAGATGATTGAATTAAACAAGGAACTGGGCCTTGGATACGAATTGTAATTACAAAACAAGAATTTTATGGATCTAGTTTCTTAAAATATTCTATTGTTGTTTTGTCGTCCCATTTTCTTGGCCCAACTATTTTCTGTATCAACATTCCTTTTGCATCTATCACAAAAGTCTCTGGAACTCCTTTTACAGAATATAATTTTTTTATTTTATGACGCGGATCTAAAGCTACAGGAAAAGAAATTTTATATTTCTTTACAAATTTACTGACAATATCTGCTCCCAAAGCATCTATACTTACAGCAATAATTTCAAATTTTCTCTTTGAACTTCTTAGACTTTGGTAAAGATTCTCCAAAGAAGGCATTTCATCTAAACATGGTATACACCAACTAGCCCAAATATTTAGTAAAATCACTTTCCCTTTATAATTAGAAAGTTGAATTATATTTCCATTTAAATCGGGGAAAGAAAAATCAGGAACTTTCACTCCTTTTTCCAAAACAACTTTTTTGAGTTTTTTTTCGTAATCTGTTCTATTCAAATGACTTGCCAGACCCCATAAAATAGTTATTACAAATGGCACAAGAAATATCGTAAAAGCTATTTTTCCTGATTTTTTTTTCATCCAAACCTCTTTGACAAGAATCTAGAGAGAAACAATTCAAAAATTAATCTTCTGATTTCGTAAGCATATACTTTATAAGTTCTGAAGCATCGTTAGAATCCCATTCTCTAGGCCCATATGAATATGCAACAATATATCCTTTTCTATCAATTAGATATGTGGTGGGAATTGATTTAACTCCATATCTATACTTAGCAAAATCTTTTGGATCATATGCAATTGGAAAAGTTAATTTCAAATCCTTAACAAATTTTTTAATTTTAATAAAATCTCCACTATCAAGAGAAATCGCAAGAACTTCCAATCCTTTATCTTTAAATTTCACATAGGCCTTCTCCATAGAAGGCATTTCTTTAACACAAGGAGGACACCATATAGCCCAAAAGTTTACAAGAACAACTTTACCCAAAAATCTATCAAATCCATACAAATCTCCATTAAGAGAACTCAAGGTTAAATCAGGAGCTTTCCACTTTTTTCCGTCCTTTAATGGTGATAGCACAAAACCCATTTTGGAGAATAACAAGGAAGCATTTTCTTGGATAAAACTGTTCTTAGATTGCTCTTTTGAAATTTTAAAGCTGTTATCAAAAAGAAAAACAAAGAGAATTACAAACACAGCGAGAAAAACAGATAAAAAAAGGGAGACCTTATACAAAACCATTCCTTTACAAATCGAAAGTAAATCGGATTCTATTAACCATCAAAATTTTTCAACTCTCTTTCCACCCTCGAATCCAACTCAACAACGTTTGTGTTGCCTTTCTCTTCCACCACCTTTTCTTCACTCTTTAACCAAGAAAAAATTAAAATTGCAAAAATTATCAATCCAGACAAAAAAACAATAAAAGGAAGTAGCCAAGAAGTAATAAGGAAACCTTCTGAAGGTGGAACAGACAGTACCGTCTTCCCGTAAACCTCTACAAAATAAGCAATAATTTCTTCTTTTGTTCTTCCTTCTCTTATCTGCTTCTTTACGACCTCTCGTAGTTGAGAGCCTTCTGAACTAGGACAATCCGACAACATTTTTCCTGGACAAACAGGACTCATTAGTGATTTAGAAACATCTTCATATGTAGTTCTTTCACCCTCTGCAAGGAAAACTGTCATATGCAAAGACGCAAAGAGAGTCAGAATAACCAAACAACTAAATCTATAATATTGTCTCATCACTGAATCCGTCCAATTCAATTGTCTTCATTTTCCTTTTCTAAATAATTACATTTAATTATCAGGCGAGTTGCATAGGCAACAATGGACATATAAAAAACTATATAAGCAGAAATTACGTAAGACATGTATTTCCCTTTAAATTAAAAGTCTTTAAAATTTATTAATGTTCCAATCTTATATCTTTTTCTCACTAGATAAATAAAAAGCATCAAAACAGAGAAACATGAACTCCACAGAGCTATGTGCATACTCGTGGGCAAATCTGCCATTCCTCCGCTTCGAATTACTACTGGCGCCGGATGAAGTGTTCTCCACCATTCAACAGAATAATGAACTATTGGAACATTCAAAAAGCTAAATATACCCAGAATTGCTGACAATCTAGCTTTTCTTTCAAATTCATCTATATAGGAACGCAACATTAAGTAAGCAACATACATCAACCATAATATTAAAGAAGTAGTAAGTCTTGCATCCCAGGTCCACCACACTCCCCATATTGGCTTTGCCCAAATAGGTCCTGTAATTAGAACCAAAGTATTAAAAAATACTCCTACCTCTGCAAATGAATTTGCAAGAAGGTCATCTCTGCTTTTACTTGCAAATAAATACTTTATAGAAAAGATAAAAACGAGAAAAAAAGCCAGAAAAGAAATCCAGGCAGATGGGACATGTATATAAAATATTTTTTGTGGAACAGACTGGAATTTATCTAATTTCGCTATATAAAAGATTGAATAAAATGCCCAAATAAGAGAAGCCATAGAGAAAACACCTAACCACCTATTTAAACCTTTCTCTAGTTTCATTAACAAAATTAACAGAAAGAAGAAAACTATGAATATAAATAACAGATTCAAGACAAACCTCACCAACTTTAAATTAGTTTCAGAAATTATTCCTCTAACAATTTTTCAAATAAAATAGATGCAAGTGTAATGGATACTAAATCATATACGACAATCAATTTAACCCAATCCAGCACTTGTTCCCATTCTTTATTATTTAAAAGAATGGAAGTTGATTTAATTGATGCAATAATCAAAGGCACAAGAATTGGGAACATCAAGATCGGCAAGAAAATCTCCTTCAGATTAGTCTTGGCACTCAAAGTAGAAAAGAATGTACCGACAGCAGCTATTCCGAACAAGGAGAGCGAACTAGTCAAAATTAACAAAAAATATCTTTCAGCAACTGGAGCACGAAAAAAAACTATCAGAAAAAAATATACAGAAACCTGTATGAAAAACAAGAATAAAACGTTAGGGATCAATTTTCCAAGAAAAACTGCCGAAGAATCAACAGGAATAGTCAAATATTGGGTAAGACCACCTGCTTCTTTTTCTATCATAGCCGAACGAGAAAATCCTAAAATTGATGCGAATAAAATCGAAATCCAAAACACCCCCGAATAAAAATCCATATTTCCTTCTCTAACACTTTGAAAAGATATATCAAGAAACCCAAAAATAAGACATATTACCAAGGCAAAAACTACCATAAGTGGAATCATTTCTTTATTCCTTAATTCCATACGCAGATCTTTTTTTACAACTGCTAAAATTATTGAAATATATAGCCTTAATTTTTTTGACATATCCTCAACCATTCACAAGTTCAATAATTTCTTGTTTTTTCAAAGCACCCACAGGATCAATTGCAACCAATTTGCCTCTAACCAAAATCCCTACCTTACTACTTACATTCAATGCTCTCTCGAGAAAGTGTGTAGAAAAAATAAAAAATCTTTCTTTTGGCGATCTGTTCAAACAATCAAAATCAAATCCTCTTTTCATCATACCCATCAATAACTCCACAAATTTACTATCTAAGCTTACAAAAGGTTCGTCCATAAGAATTATCTCAGGATCATGAATAATTGACCTGACTATTGAAACTCGCTTAACAAGACCTTCGCTTAAATGACGCAATGGATGATCTAAAAAATTAAAAAAATCAAAAGCTGAACTCAATTCATTGATTCTTCTATCTTTTTCTCTCTTGCTTATTCCAAATAGTGAAGAATAGAAATCTAAATTTTCACGAATGGTAAGAGAATAATAAAGAAAAGGGTTATGGGGGACTATCCCAAAACTTGCATTAACAGATTCTCTCATATTTTTTCCATCCAAAAGGATCTCACCCTCACTAGGCTTACTAACCATACCAAATTGATTTAAAAGAGAAGTCTTTCCAGACCCATTACTCCCTAAAAGAACAAGGATTTCTCCTCTTTCTATGCTTAAATTGATTTCTTTCAGAACCCAAATCTTTCCATAACGTTTTCCAATATTCACAGTATCTAACAATACTTTTTCCTTCACCTTAAAGACCAAGAAGACGTGACAAATACAGTTCTCGTTCCTCTTTGTATAATTCTTCTTCAATTTGACCTAAAGATTTTAAATCATCTAAAGATGCTATCTTTCGCAGCAATTGTTCTCTTTCATGTATACGTTTCAATTTGATTATCCTCTTCCTTCTGTAAAAGAATGCAAAAGCAACACTAGAAATAAAGAGAATAGCGAATAGTATATAGAAGAAATCTAACCTACCTAAAGAATCAGGGGCTTTTATATTTAATGAAAAATTACTTCCTGAACGCAAAGGAAGAAGATATTTATTGTACTCCTTTCCATTTAATTCAAGGACGCCAGAAACTCTTATTCCATCCATATCTAATTGGACATTTTTGCTATTAGTCAACAAAGTAAAATTTGGAGAGTCGAAGAAAATAGGTTTTGTAAATTTAATGCCTCCGTAACTATCAGCAAGCCTATATCGAAGAAGTATAAATTTTTCTCCTTTTGGAAATGGTTCTTTAGATATTAATGTAGTCTTAGAAATTTTATACATTCCAGAAGAAAGTCCTACAGGAGCAGAAGACCAAACGGCATTAGGGTTTCGAACGTTACTGCTAATTGGAAGAACAAATTTGAAAGTTGGGATATTTTTATTTGATTTTAAAATAGAATCACTTTTCTTTATAAAATTAAAAATTTCTGTTACTTCATAAAGTCCTTTCTGCAAATCTATCACCATTACATTTTTTGTTAAAAGTAGACTGCTTGTAGAAAGATTGTTTTTTGCCTGTGATGAAACTTCAGAAACAAACAAAAAAAACAGAAACATGAACAAGAAAAAATATCTACTCATTTTATTTCATTTCCACAATAAGAACAGAATTTATCTTCGGCACGACACGAATGACCACAAGAAGTACAAAAAAGTGTGTCAACTGACAAAACCTCTTCTTTGTTTGAAATATCTTGATAGGAAATATTTTTTTCGTCAGAAATCAGACTTGAGGTTCTATATCGCAAAATTTCTTCTTCTATTTTATCTCTAATATTTTTTTCGTTTTTCGGAACTTCATTTACACGATTTTCTTCAAAAATCGCATCCCCTTCCCTAACTCCTAAGGCTTCTAGTCTTCTTAAAACATTCAACGCTTTTTCATTTAAAGGGGTTAGCAATTTAGCATAGTCTTCATTAGAAAGCTTTTTCATTGCTTTATCGAAACGTACTTCAAGAATATTCTTGTATAAATTTTCACGTTCAGTCATGAGACGTGAAATTCTTTTGTCTTTTTCCGAGACTTCATTCGTATGCAAAGAATTTACAGAAATACTAAAAAGTGGCCAGAAAGAAAAAACACCAGCCGATAGAAAAAAAACAAACAGAATAGAGAGTGAAATAAATTCCATGCTTCATTCCTTCAATATAAAAATCTGACCTTTCCTCCTTGACCACCTCTCAGGAAGAAAACAGATAATAGCTCCAAGAGAGAAAACTATTCCGCCAAACCAAATCCAATTCAACAGTGGGTTCACCATAAACTTAAAACTTGCTGCTCCACTAGAATCCACATCTGAAAAAACAGCATAAACATCGGACAAAAATCCTCTCCTTATACCTGCTTCAGTAGTTGGCTGAGGTGGGGTAAAATAAACTCTTCTTTCAGGAGAAACCGATCCAATTTGATGCCCCAAACTGAAAACTGATAATTTAGCTCGAACTGCTCTATAAGAATCGCTCATTTCCTGTTTAACACCTTCATATCGTACCCTCACTGACCCAACATGAAAACTTTCGCCAGGTCGAAGTCTAACCTCTTCTGTCACTTGATAAGCTGAAGAAGCAGCTATCCCTACAAACAAAATTGCCATACCCAAATGCACTATATATCCGCCAAATCTTCTTTTGTTATTCATTGTAAGAAACCAAATGCATTTCAAATATTGGAGTTTCATTCGTTCTTTTACTAATTTAGCTCCTTTATGGAATTCTACAAAAATTGCACAAATTGAAAAAATCGAAAGTGAAATAGCCATAACACCATAAAGATGATGAATATCAAAAAACAAAAGTACAAAGGTAGCCAACAATCCTACAAATGCAGGAAAAAGAAAACTTTTTTTCATTTCAGAAGTAGAAGTAATCCTCCAAGCCATTAGTGGACCAGCTCCAAGTAATACCAATAGAAACATACCTATGGGGACATTGACTTGATCAAAGAACGGAGGTCCGACTGTAACTTTTATGCCTTCTACAAGTTCTGAAACAACGGGGAACATTGTTCCCCAAAAAATTGCAAATGTCATAGATACAAAAACAACATTATTGAGAAGAAATCCGGCCTCTCTAGAAAAAAAACTTTCTAACTCATGTTCGCTTTTTAGTTTTGGTAATCGCGCAAAAACCAAGAAGAAAGAAATAGAAAGAGCGATTAATAGATAAACTAAAAACACCCATCCAAAATTACTATTTGCAAATGCATGAACACTCGACAATATCCCACTTCTTGTGACAAAAGTACCAAAAATTGTAAGCAAGTATGTCAAAATGATTAATACAACATTCCATACCTTAAGCATTCCTCTCTTCTCTTGAATTATTATGGAATGCAAAAAAGCTGTACCTGTTAACCAAGGCATCAAACTTGCATTTTCGACCGGATCCCATGCCCAGTATCCACCCCAGCCTAACTCCTTATATGCCCATGCCCCTCCTAAAAGAATTCCAGTCCCATTGAAAAACCAAGCAAAAAGTGTCCAACGACGAATTGTTTGTATCCAATCGTTATCCAATTTGCCAGTAATAAGCGCTGCAATACAGAAAGAGAATGGAACTACATACCCAACATAACCTAGGTATAGATTAGGAGGATGTATTACCATTCCCCAATCTTGTAATAAGGGATTCAATCCTTTCCCATCAACTGGTGGAACATTATTTACATCAAAGGGTAAAGTCATAAAACTTAGTAAAAAAAGAAAGAAAAAAGCAGTAATCATAAGTGTGCCAATAACATAAGGCATTAAGTCTAAGTTTCGTTTTTTATTCTGTCTAATCACTACAAAACAATACACACAGAGCAATAACAACCAAAGCATAAGACTACCTTCTTGACCTCCCCAAAAAGCACTAAATCGATAGAAAGCTTCAAGAGAGTTATTTACATGATCAGAAACATACTTCACTCTGTAATCACGTATCATAAGCAAATAAATGAGTGAAAAACTTGCAGTTACAACCAGGATAAAAACAGATATTGCAGAATTACTGCCAACTTTAGCCAAACGATTATTTTTTAAAAATCCGCCGAAAAAAGAAAAGAGAATACTAGCAACAGAAAGAATAAGAGCAAAGAAAACACTATACCTACCCAAATCGACTAAAAACAATAAAATCACTCCAGAAGAATATTTATTTAAATAGAATAAAATGTACTATTTCATTCTATTTTTTAAACGTCGTTCTTTTGCTTTTTGCATTAGACCCAGATGGTCGTCCGGCATTACTTCTCCCTTTTCTTTCATCTCTTCGAATTTAGATGGACAGGCAACCATCAAATTCTGAGCAACTAGAGTCCCTTTGCTATTTATTTTTCCTTCTGCAATTACCGGAAACCCATTTTCAAGCAGATCAGGAGGAACTCCTTTATATGTGACTGATAGAGCGCTCTCTTCTCCAAGTATTTTAAAAAAAATCTGCATTGTCTCTATTTTTTTCTTTAGAGAACCTTCAAGAATTTTTCCTTGTACTCTTATGGAAGTTGAATTTGGTTTACGCTTCACTACTTCGTCTACTGTTAGAAAATAAACTAAATTTTCACTTTTGAATCCAGAAATGGCCAAAAATAAAAAAGAAGAAAGAATAACAAAACCGGCAATCAAAAATTTGATCTTATTAGCGGACATCTAACACCTTTTAAGAGCAAAAAACTGAACACAAAACAAATAATACGACTCATTTTGGATCACATCAAGACAGGAATTAAAAGATAGACAAATAAATAGAACAAAAAAAGCCCAAGAATGAAAAAACTTTCAATCTTGGGCTAAAGGATTTTAAAAAAATATTACTTTACTTCGCGATCTTCAATCCAGGGCATCATACCTCTTAAACGTGAACCAACTACTTCAATTGGATGATCTTTTTCTTTCCTGACAACTGTATTGAAAGTCGGTCTTCCAACCATATTTTCATTAATCCATTCACTAGCAAATTTACCTGTTTGAATATCTTTGAGAATGTCTCTCATTCTTTCTCTTGTAGAATCATCGATAACTTTTTTGCCGCGTGTTATATCACCATATTCTGCTGTATCAGAAACAGAATATCTCATCATGGTAATACCGCCTTGATAAATAAGATCAGTGATTAATTTTACCTCATGGAGACATTCAAAATAAGCACATGCAGGTTGATAACCCGCTTCAACGAGTGTCTCAAATGCAACTCTAATTAATTCAGAAATCCCTCCACAGAGAACAGCCTGCTCACCAAACAAATCGGTTTCGGTTTCTTCTTCAATAGTTGTTTCAATGATTCCAGCCCTTGCACAACCAACAGCTTTACCATAAGCAAGAGCATATTCTTTTGCTTTCCCTGTAGCATCCTGAAAAACAGCAAGTAAACCAGGCACTCCACGTCCATCTTCATATTGAAAACGAAATGTATGACCAGGACTTTTAGGAGCAATCATGAAAACGTCAATATTGTCAGGTGGTATAATTTGTCCGTAATTCAAATTAAATCCGTGTGCTACAACTAAAGCTTGCCCTTCTTCCATGTTAGGCGCAATATCTTCATTCCAAATTTGAGGTTGGAGATGATCCTGTGTCAAAATGACAACCTGATCACCACTTTTAGCAGCTTCAGCAGTTTCTTGAACTTCTAAACCGTCATCCTCAGCTTGTTTCCATCTCGGAGAAGTTTTGCGAAGACCAACGATTACTTTTACTCCACTATCTTGCAAATTCAGTGCATGCGCTCGACCCTGACTACCATAACCAATAACGGAAACAGTCTTTCCTTGAAGTAAATTCAAGTCTGCATCAGCGTCATAATATATCTTTAAATCTTTTAGCAAATCATCATTCATTTTATATCTCCAATTTTTTTGTGAGAGATAGGACAAACCAAAACAGCTAGGCTGCTATCCATTAATTCTAGTTTATTAAGAAAAAAACTCTGATAATCTAAGATTTATTGGCTGTATTAGTCAACAAGCAAAGCAAAACGACTTCAAAAGAAAAAAAAGACTATATTGCAGAAGTTATAATGGGCCTTCCAATTCCTTGGAAAATCCTTGTAACTTCGTCTGTAATTCGAACTAGTGAATTATAGGTATGTTCAGTGATAAACTTACCTCTAGTGTCGAAATTTCCTAATTCTTCCTGTGAATCCTGCGCTGCATCGAGACAAAAAGCTTTGACCTGAGACGCAAATTCAAGAGATTCTGCATATGCATATTTCGCTTGTTCAACAGAAGCAAAAGCAATATCCTTCGCTTTTTCAAAAACTTGTCTTTCTTCTGATTCCTGCATATCACCAGAAATCTCTTCTCTTTTCTCTACAGAATCCGCCTTTATAAAAGCGTTTCTTGCATGTTTATTAGCTCTTGATGCCGCACCAATGAGTGCATCAAAAGCCTCAGATATTGAAGACATTTGTTTCACTTCTACAGGTATCGTCGGATCTGTTTGAGTACTAAGCTCGAAAGACTTTTCCAAAAGAGCATCTTTTCTTAGTTCATCAGCTAATCTAAGTGCTTCATCATCCACCATAATATCAATTCTTTTAGCAATTACTCTTTTGCTAGGGAGAACTACATCCCATACCAAACCTATTTTTTCTAAACATTTAATTACGACATATGAAATATCGAACTCAAACCATCTTTGGCCATGAGCTGCTGAACGCTGATCAGCATGATGATTATTATGCCAACCTTCTCCAAAGGAGATCAGAGCAACCAACCAATTGTTCGTACTATCCTCGTCAGTATTATAATTTCTATATCCCCACAAATGCGTAGCAGAGTTTACTAGCCATGTCGCGTGCCACAGAAATACGGTTCTTACGAAAACTCCCCAAATCAGCCATGACAATCCAAGCCCACCATAAAGTTCTCCAGCGATATATATGATCAGGGCAACAAAAATATAGGCAACATAAAAATATCTATTTAGAAAACGTTGTACTGGATCCCTAGCTAAATCCTTTGCAAAACGGGAATATTGAGAATAAGTATGTGCTCCTGGCATATCATAGAATAACCAGCCTGCGTGCGCCCATAAAAAATTCACTAAAGGAGAATGAGGATCAGGTTCTTCATCCGCCTCTTTATGATGGATTCTATGCATTGCTGTCCACTCAACTGGACCAGCTTCCAAAGCTTGACAAGCACAAAAAGTTAAAAAATATTCCATCCATTTATAGGTTCGAAAACTTCTATGAGTAAGTAATCTATGATAACAAATTGTCACACCAAACATTCCAGCTATAAAATACATAAAAATACCAACTGCCAGACCTGAATAAGAAAAAAGATCTTCTCTAAATGCAAACAAAGCAACTACATGAATCATTCCTATAGCGACAACAGTTGTCCACTGGATTTTTCTTTCATCTTTTTTATAAATTGCCAACTTTCTAGATTCTACAGCCAAAACTTATCCCCTATCTAATTTTCGAATTATAAACAGAAATAAAGGCGGAAAATACATAACATTCATGAGAATAATGATCTAAAACAAATCATAAATCAAGAGTAATTATTAAGTTAATAACTCAAGACATCAACTTGCAAACATCTATTTTGAAGTTTAAATTAAAAATATCTTTTTTGCTCCTAAATAGTTTCACTAATTTCCAAATGGAGAGAACATGGCATTTATCAAGAGTAACAACATTGACCTATTTTACGAAGAAACGGGAGAAGGAACTCCCATGATTTTTGTTCACGAATTTGCTGGTGATTATAGGAGTTGGGAGCAACAGGTCAAATTTTTCTCTGGAAACTATAAAACCATAACCTATAACGCACGGGGGTTTCCTCCATCCCAAGTTCCAAATAATGTTGAAAGTTACAGTCAAGATATTGCCTTAGAAGATCTTGTGAACGTTATAAAAAAATTATCTATAGTTCCTTGCCATATAGTTGGTCTTTCAATGGGTGGTTTTGCCGCTCTATATATTGGAATGAAATACCCTGAACTAACTCGTTCAATTGTAGTTGCTGGATGTGGATATGGTTCCGTTCTGGAACAACAAGAAAATTTCAGAAAAGAAGCCTTGGAAGTTGCAAAAAGATTTCGAACAGAAGAGATGAGCAATTTTGGGAAAGTTTATACAGCTGGACCAACTAGAGTACAATTAGAGAGAAAGAATCTTGCGGAATATAAAAAATTCGTTTCTTATTTCCTAGAACATTCCGCTGAAGGTTGTGCTTTGACTATGGAAGGTTTACAGAGTGCCAGACCCTCAATATATGAATTTGAGAACGAACTCAGCAAAATGCGTGTCCCAACAATGATTCTAACTGGCGACGAAGATGAACCTTGCTTAGAACCAGGGCTTTTTTTAAAAAGGACAATTCCTACTTCTGCATTAGTGACTTTTCCTAATACAGGTCATCTTATAAACTTAGAAGAACCTGAGATGTTCAATCGTATTGTTCAGGATTTCATAACTCAAGTCGACAAAGGAATCTGGCCAATACGAGACGAACGTTCTAAAAGCAATTCTGCTTTACTTGGAGAAAATTCTTAGGAGCAAACTAAAGGGGAGCAAAATGAAAGAGAAAATACTCGAAGGGAAATTAGCAGTTGTATCCGGAGCGTCTTCGGGAATAGGTGCTGCTATCGCGAAAAGGTTTAGCGATGAAGGCGCTTCTGTATGGCTTGCAGGTGGAAACAACAAAGAAAATCTTTCAAAAGTAATCGCAGACTCGAAAAAGTCCAACAATAAATGTGGAGGAGACAATTACGATCTTACAGATGGGAAAAGAGCCATACAGATGATTGAAGATGGTATTAATTTTCTCGGCGGTATTGACATACTAGTAAATTGTGCTGCCATGAGATGCAAAAATTCCTTCACTGATTTCACTAATCAGAACATTGACGACCTCTTCGAAGTGAATGCAAAATCTGTTTTTTATGCTACCAGAGAAGCAGCACGTGCAATGGTTCCTCAAGGTAGCGGGAAAATTCTCATGATTGGCTCTATAGATGGAGAAAGAGGAATTGTAAAAAATACTTTATATAGCACTACAAAAGTTGCAATGCACAGCCTCACAAGAGCTCTTGCTGTTGAACTAGGGCCACATGGCATTCGAACTAACTGCATTATGCCTGGAACAACTGAAAGTGAACGAGTAAAAGGCATACATAAAGCAGACCCTGAATTCGCTGAAAGAAAACTAATTCTTATTCCGGCAAAAAGATTTGCTACACCAGAAGAAATGGCTTCCCTATCTACATTCATAGTTTCCGATGAGAACGACTTTATGAATGGCTCTTGTATTGCCTCTGATGGTGGAACTTTAGCAATGTGATTCGTGATTAGGTTAATTTACAACTTACGTTCAGAATTCTCCCATTTATTACATCGCACGATGGTACTGCTTAGGAGTATAAGATTTTTCTTCATGGCCCAAAGTTATAGCGGCACGATATGGCCAATAAGGATCTCGTAAAAATGCCCTGCCTAAGAAAACAACATCTGCCTGTCCGTTACGGATTATTTGATCTGCTTGAAACGGTTCTGTGATCAATCCGACAGATGCCGTAGGAATACCAACACTTTTTCTAATAGTCTCTGAAAAGGGGACCTGATAACCAGGGCCAATAGGGATATTAGCTTTTGGTGTCGAACCTCCACCACTACAATCAATTAGGTCAACTCCAATTTCTTTAAGCATCGAAGATAACTTCACCGTATCTTCTAACGTCCATCCACCATCAACATAATCCGAACAAGAAAGCCTAATACAAAGAGGTTTACCTTGAGACCATTCTTCTCTAACAATTCTCAAAGTATCCAAAGTAAACTTGACTCTATTTTCAAATGGACCACCGTATTGATCTGTCCTCTTATTCGAGATCGGAGAATGAAAACTATGCATTAAATATCCGTGAGCACCATGAACTTCGAGCAAATCAAAACCCGATTTTTCTGCACGAATTGTTGCAGTTCTAAACGCCTCTTGTACTTGTTCGATATCAGACATGGTCATTTCCCTTGGAATACGACCCTTCTCATGCATTGAAATAGCACTAGGGCCAATAGGTTCCCAACCACCTTGTTCGTCAGAAAGATAATGCCCACCCTCCCATGTGGTCGCACAACTTGCCTTTCGTCCTGCATGACCGATCTGTATTCCAGCAACAGAACCTTGCTCTTTTACAAAATCAGAAACCCTTGACAGAAAAAATATATGCTCATCATCCCAAATGCCTGTACATCCAGGGGTAATTCGCCCTCTAGACTCGACTCCTGTTGCCTCTATCATAACCAAACCAGCTCCACCTGCGGCTCTAGAACCTATATGAACCAAATGCCAATCATTCATCTTCCCATCTTCAGCAGAATATTGGCACATAGGTGAAACGCCTATTCTGTTCCTTAATGTTATTTCCTTAAACTTTATTGCATCAAACAAATGAGACAAATCAGAATCCTCCTGACATAAAAATCATTTAGAAATTAAGGAGTTGACCTCCTCGCACCACCGTCCATATATATCGAACTTCCAAACACATAACTACATTTTTCAGAAGCTAAAAACGCAACTACCGAACCTACTTCTTCTGGTTCACAAATTCTTCCTGCCGGAAGAGAAGAACCAAGTTCTGACAAAATTCCTTCTACGTCTCTTCCTTCTTTTCTTGCTCTTGGTTCATAGATATCACGAGCTCTTTGTGTATTAGTCATTCCTGGACAGACTGTATTAATCAAAATTCCTTCGCCTGCCACCGCATCGGAAATTGCTCTAGTCATATTTAAAATCGTAATGTTGGCCAGACTTGTCGGAATATTTCCTCTTGTTGGACTAGTACCTGCTCCTCCTGCCACATTTATTATACGACCCCATTTTTTTTCTTTCATGAAAGGAATTATCATCTGTGCAAGCCTCAAATAACCATAGGACTTGAGACCAAGAGCATCATCAATAAGAGAAACATCCAAGTCAAGGATATCACCTCCCTTAGCTGCTCCAGCACAATTAACAAGGATATCAATACTTCCAAATTTATCAACACAAGCATCAACTACACTTCTGCATCCATCATGCGTAGAAAGATCTGCAGAAACAAAATCTGCGCTTCCACCCATTTCACTTATTTCAGAAACCGTTTTCGAAAGTAACTCTTCATTCCTAGCTGTAATTAAGACAGTACTCCCCTCTTTGGCAAGTTCAATTGCGCATTCTCTTCCTATGCCTCTACTAGCTCCAGTCACTATTGATATTTTATTTTTCAAACCTAAGTCCATCAACATTCTCCTAAAAGAAATTATTCCAGTACAACCTGACAAGGATTAGTTGCTTTGTATTCTTCTTTTTTATGAGTTATCTCCATAGCTTCAGGAAGTTTTTCTATACCTGAAACTTCATGAGTAACAAGCGACTTTAAATCAACTCTGCCACCCGCAACCCAATCTGCACCCAGACTAATAGTATCTCTTCCATGACCTTCAGGAAAAATCCAGTTAATTCCCTGGGTCCTCATAAATACTGGGTCTACATTTACACTCCCGACTAACCCTGCAACCTGAACTACTTTCCCACCGATTCTAACCATCTCGAATGCTTGTTGTTTAGTCTCATGACCTGACAAACCTTGGTCAGCATTCCCCCCTGCACATTCAAAAACAATATCTACGCCCTTCCCTTTTGTTGAGTTAAGGACTTCAGATACAGCATCTTTTTCTCTTGCATTAATAACAAGATCGGCGCCAAATTTCTCGCTCAAACTTAAGGCTTCTTCTTTAACATCAGTCACAAAGACTGATCCAGCACCACACATACGAGCAGCCTGAAGAATATAAATACCCATAACTCCTTGCCCTGTCACTGCAATACTGTCACCAACAGAAATTTTCGAATCACGCACTGCTGCTACAGCTGAAGAGAAAGGCTGAAGACATGCGACTGAGACATCATCTAAAACATCAGGCACTCTGACTAGTCCTTCTTCAGGAAGAGATATCATTTCAGCAAATGCACCAGGTGTATTTATCCCAACATGTAATTTATCAATACACCAAGGATCTTTCCCTTCTTCACACCAGTCACAAACTCCACAAGGAATATGCCCAGAGGTGCAAACTATATCTCCTAGACTGAGAGTTGACACACCATCTCCGACTTCAACTACCTCTGCACTCATCTCATGTCCTAGCAGTTGAACAGGAGCATGTTCCTCTAACTGTTTTTTCAAAAGGGCAGAATTAATTGTACCGATACCCAATGCTCTTTGAACATCAGTAATACTTGGCTGGACCCTTCTGATTTTACAAACAGCATAACCAGATTTTACTTTTGGATCAGAAACTTCCTCTAATCGCATATCGCCAAATGCGTGAAAAACCCATGCTTTCATAGCTTGTGAATCCTCAAAATTCGTTTAATATATAGAAACAAAAAAAGACTTTAACATTTTTCAGATGCGAGTTACACATGAGGAGAAAACAATAATGCCTTCCAGTATTTTCAAATATAAAACTTTGTTTGCATTTGTAGAGAGTGTCTTCACATCTCTTGGAGTATCCCGCTTAAATTCGAAAAAGTGTGCAGCACAAACTTTAGATGCAGAACTCAGAGGTGTAACGTCACACGGTTTCGTTCGTCTTAATTCCTTTGTAGAAAGATTAAAAAAGAAAACAGCAAATCCTAAACCAAAAATTAAAAGCATCACAAATCTTCCCTCCTATTCCCTCTTGGATGGAGACAATGGATTAAGTGCTATTGTTGGGGAAAGAACGATGAATACAGCTATCAATAAAGCTAAGAGTGCTGGCTTCGGAGCAGCGGCCGTAAGAAATTCTTTACATACTGGACATATTGGATATTTCGCTGCCATGGCACTGAAAAAAAATATGATCGGCATGGTGATTAGTGGATCAGTTGGAAATCTAGCTCCTTGGGGAGGTTCTGAAAGAATGATTGGAAACAATCCAATTGCATTTGCAATTCCTTCTAATCAAAAGTTCCCAATTATTTTTGACATAGCTACTTCAAAAGTTGCAAGAGGTTACGTCATGTTAGCAGCTAAAACAGGTGAAGAAATTCCTAAAGGATGGGCCTTAGACAAATCAGGGAAGTCTACTACCAATCCAATTGAAGCTTTAAAAGGCACCATGGTTCCTCTTGGAGATCATAAAGGCTACGGTCTGGCATTGATGTTTTCTTTTCTCACTACAACCTTATCAGGAAATACATTCGACGGAGATCAGCCAGATTGGCTTGATACGGATAAAATTTGTTCACTACCAATGTTATGCATTGCGATCGATCCGAGACAATGTCTTGGAAAAGAATATAAATCCAAAGTTGATACCATCGTAGAAAAAATAAAACATTCTAATTTAGCACCTGGTTATGATCAAATATTAATTCCTGGCGAAAATTCTAATAGAAAGTACGAAAAAAACTTAAAAACCGGATTACGACTAAATACGAAACTAGTTCAAGAGATGAATGATCTAGCCAAGGAACTTGGCATAAAAAAATTGAATGGCAACAATTCTTAATAGCATTGAAGGTTTAATCAATTTCCCTTAGTATTATCGACTATATTCCAAATATATTTTGAAACTATGCAAAAATTTCAAGGAGATAAAATGACAGTTACTGCAATGATTATTGAAAAAGGAGACCACGTCGCGACTTGTCTCTCTAAGGTAAAAAAAGGCGATAAGGTAAAACTTATGCATAATGGGAGGACAGGAAAAACTATCAAATCTAATTCCTCCATTCCATACATTCACAAGATTTGCATTTCCCCTATCACAAAAGGAGAGCACTGCATGAAGTATGGATTGTCTATAGGTATAGCGACTAAAAATATTAAAATTGGAGATTATATTCACGTACATAATATTGAGAGCGCCCGTGGTCGTGGCGATCTCGAAGCTTAGTAGGGGGTAAAAATGAAATCAAGAACATCATCAAATAAGAAACTAAGAAAAACATGGTGGGGATACCCAAGAGAAAATGGAGACGTTGGTTCAAGAAATTATCTGTTGATTTTAAGTGGCACACTTTATGCAAATCCAACTTGCGAACGTGTTGCAAGAACTCTCCGGCATAGCATAGCGATCACTCATCCTCTTGGAAGATGCCAAATTGCTCCCGATCTGGAAAGAACATTCGAAACACTTGTTGGACATGGACAAAATGCTAATGCTGGAGCTGTTATTGTAATTGACCATCATAGAGAAGAAGGCTGCACATCAGATGAAATTGCACATGAAATCGCGAAAACAGGGAAAAGAGTTGAGGCTATTAACATTAGAGAAAGTGGAGGCGCCATAGAATCTACCGCTAAAGCTACTAGGATTGGAATGGAGATGCTAAGAGAACTATCCACGGAACTTAGACAAGAAGTTCCTTTAAGCAAACTTCTTCTTGGCCTAAATTGTGGCACATCAGATACTACTTCTGGTCTTTCACATAATAAAGCTACAGGATGGGTAACAGAAAATGTTATAAAAGCAGGAGGAAGAGCTCTCCTTGCCGAAACAACAGAAATGATGGGAGGTGAAGGAGTATTAGCAGACAAGTGCATAAAACCTGCTCATGGAAAGAGAATATGGAAAATGGTAGAAGAAATGGAAGAGAGAATTTTAGCATGTGGTGTAGATCTCCGAGGCAGTCAACCTACAGGGGATAATATGGAAGGTGGTCTTACTACTATCGAAGAAAAATCCTTAGGCGCAATCCAAAAAGCAGGGAACGCACCTATTGTGGATGTTATCCCTTGGGCAAAAAGAGCTAGCAAAAAATCTGGCTTACACGTTATGGACACACCTGGTCATGGAGGAGAATCTATAACAGGAATTGCTGCCGGCGGCTCTCAAGTTCTTATCTTTTCAACCGGAGGAGGACATACTATCAATCATCCTCTTATGAATACGATCAGAATTACTGGAAATCCACTTTCGGCTAAACTTCAACGTGATACTACTGATGTTGAAGTTACAGATATTTTTGAAGGAACACCAATAGAAGTTGCAGGAAGAAGAGTTTATGACGAGGTATTAGACGTTGCTAGCGGCAAAATGACAAAAGCAGAGATTCTGCATGAGGATAACGCATTTGCTATTAATAGATGCGGACCAAGTGTATAAATTTCTTTGACATGACGGAATCTATACGCATTCTATCCTACAAAGAAACTATAGAAAAACTTGCCCTCGAGGAAAGATCCGAGGGCTGGTTAGCTTGGTGTGAAGATAATCAATTATATCAATATCCAGTTATAGAATGGATACAAATCATAAGAAACATTATAAAAAAAACGGGTTCTAAAAAAAACCTAGAAATAGCTTCAGGTAACGGGATTATAGGAAACGCAATTAAAGAAACCGGGGTACAGATAGTTCTTTCCGATGTAATCAACAATAAAAATATCGAAAATCTTGACGCAAAAAGAGCATTAAAGAAATATAATCCAGACCTCGTTTTTACATGCTGGACACCATATGATTCAGATATAGATTCTTTGATTTTAAAATATCCAACAGTCACATGGTACTTAACTGTCATTCAAACTGGATCTGGATTTGCAGGAAACGAACTAATATGGAACTTACCAGAATGGGACTTTCAAGAAATTCAAACTGCAAGCAAATTTTCAGTATCTAGAACAGATTTCCTTACAAATGTAGATCATGGAGACCATATTATCCATGGGAAAACTTTTTTATTTACTAAAAAAATGGAGAATAAATAATTATGCCTTCAAAAACTACAGCAAAATTACTCGACAATTTTCTTAAGGAAGTATTCTATACTCTAGAAATGCCGAAAATTGACGCTGAGTGGATTTCCGAAACGCTTGTTCAAGCTGAATTAAAAGGGGTTTCTAGCCACGGGGTAATCCGTATGCCACAGTATACAAAAAGACTAGAACTATCTCTCGTAAATCCGAAACCGAAAATAACTACTATTCAAGATGCGGGTTCTCTTGCTTTACTTAATGGAGATAATGGCATGGGACAAATTGTTTCCAGAGATGCAATGCAAGACTGTATTCAAAGAGCAAGGGAATATAATGTAGGAGTTGTATTTGTCAAAGAAAGCAATCATTTTGGAGCTGCAGCAACCTATACAGTGCAGGCGGCAAAAGAAGGGATGATTGGAATATGCACTACAACAACTATTCCTATTATGGCTCCAAGCGGGGGTAAAGAAGCAAAAGTTGGAAATAACCCTATTTCAATAGCATTCCCATCAGAACCTATGATGGTTCTTGATATGGCTCTTAGTAATGTTGCAAGGGGTTATGTCATTGAAGCAGCCAGAGCAGGAAGAAGCATACCGGAAAGTTGGGGGAAAAATAAAAAAGGAAATCCTACTACAGATCCTAATGAAGTCTTAGAGAGTTCTTTACTTTCCTCAATAGCAGAACATAAAGGGAGTGGTCTTTCAATTGCAATTGACGCTATGCTTGCCAGTATTTCTGGTTCCAGAAATAGTTCAGACATAATAGGAATTAATGATTTTTCAGGCAAAAGTGGAGTCACTCATTTATTCATTGCAATTAACATCGAATCATTAACTCCAGTTAAAGAATTTGCAACAGCAGCAAATGTTTTCCTACAAATGCTTAGAAACACTCAAAAAGCTGATGGAATTGAGAGAATCTATATGCCTGGAGAAATTGAAAATGAATTAGAAGCTAAACGTATAAAAGAAGGTTTCATAATATCGAAAGAACGTTTAGACGAACTTGATGAGATAGCGAAAAGACTGGACATTCGTCCTTTAGAAAGGACGAGTAATGACAAACAATGAATTTGAAATTTACAGAGATTTTGCTTCAGAGATTGCAACTGATGCTGGTCGTATATTATTTGATCTTTATGGAAAACAGCTTAAAACAGAATATAAAGACAAAAACAAAACAGACCCAGTAAGTGAAGCAGATATCGAAAGCCAAAGATTGCTAACTAACCATATTAAGAAAAAGTTTCCAGACCATGGAATTCTTGGAGAAGAAACATTAGAAAACGAGAAAACAGAAACTAATGTAAAAGAAACTCCAGATTTTCTTTGGGTTTTGGATCCTTTGGACGGAACCAAAAACTTTCTAAATGGCATTTCTATTTGGGGTTGTTCTGTTGGCTTGCTATACAAAGGAGAACCAGTTGCCGGAGCAATTTTTCTGCCAGAGGTAATGAAAAATAATGATTTTGCTATTTACAAAGCCTCTCAAGGAGGAGGTGCTTTTTTAGGTGACCAAGAAATACAAGTCACTAAAGACAAAGAACCATCTGGAAAAAAAACCATAAGTGTTCCAGGTTCATACTCTAATCAATTCAAAACACTCGGATCCCTAAAAAACAATTTAGGCGAGATAAGAACTACAGGATCAATTTCATATGACCTTGCAATGGTTGCTAGAGGAAGTTTGCATTATGCTTTGTTCGGAGTGCCAAGCATCTGGGATATAGCCGCAGGAATCATAATTGTTAAAGAAGCAGGGGGGACAGCCTTGCAACAAAAATCTATTTTCAGAAAATGGGAGACACTCGACAATTTCACAAACATAGATGAAAAAAATAAAAGATTGGAAAATTTAAGGAATTGGAAATTACCTGTGATTGTAGGGAATAGTTCCATTTGCAAATATATAAGTTCTAGAATTAAAAAAATATCACGAAAAAGAAAATCATGAATTCTCTAATATAATTATAATTTCCGGAAATGTCATAAGTAGAAAGACAAGCATAATCATTGCAATAATTAGCAACAAGCAACTAGACATGATTTCCTCCAATACAAGAGATTCTTTCAAAAGTTTTATCTTTCTAGAGATTTCACTTTTTTCGGACTGAAAGAATCAATGTTTGTACTTTTAACTCCTAGACCTTGAATTTCCAACACTTTACTCCATGAAGGATCATGAAAAGCTTTTCCTGAAACTATACGCAAAGAAAATTGCGTTTTATTAAATACGCGAACACTCTTCCCTGTCTTCATAAAAAAGGAAAAGAATCTTTTCTCCCCAGGTTTTAACCCTGAAATTTTATAGTTAGTAAAACAACAATTAGATGCACTTTTTTTCAAACTTGCCTGAAGAATTACATCGAAAGCAAAATCAGAGTCAGAGTTTTTTAATACTCCTTTCATTAAGTAGCGAGGAGAACATTTTTTACATTTCTTGCTCCGTGAAAGAGTAAGTTCCAACCTTTCAACTGAAATCCAATTCTTAAAGTTCCTATCTCTTTGTCGAGTCATTATTGAAATAGCAGAAAGGATTCTGCTTCTATGAACTGTTTTTGGGTATAAACGCAAGAAGCGAACTAAAGCACCAACCCTGCCAGATCTTTCAGCACCTCTTAGAGCTTCACTCTGCATATGTTCTTTCATTCTTCTTGACTCTTGAGTTCCAGGGAATTCTTCAAGAAACTTTCTCCATTCTCTCTCAAGCCCTGATTCAACAGAACGTTGAAATCGTATTTGCACAAGTTGCCTCTTTGCTTCTTTCAAGAAAGGACTAGTTGGAAAATCATAAATAAAGTAATAGAAAAGTTTTGGATTTTTTATTTTTTTTGCATTATCAAGAGTCAATCTTTCAAGACGTTGCTGTGCAGCTTCTGTCCATTCACTTCTTTTGTTTTTATATTTCTTTAAAAAATTATCATAACCTTTGATCTTGTCTTCTTTTCTTAATTTTACAAATTCTCTCTTTTGCAAAATTATTTCGCCCTCTGAAGCAAAATTACCTGCAGAGAATTTCTTCAAGAAATCAGAAAGAGCATTTAAATCTTTATTACCTAAGGCTTCTTCATAGGAAAGTTTTTCAAACCAATATTTAGCTCGACGGACAAATTTTCCGTTTGGATGTTCTTTTATATATTTTCTGTAAGCCAGTGAGGTGTGTTCGTTCATTGCTTTTCGAAAAGAAATGCGATCGGAGTCTTTAGATGCTATTCCAACTTCATTTATGGAGGTTTTTTTAAAAATTGTGCTGCAACCATAAAAAGATAGGAAAATTAATAAAATAGAAATAAATTTAAATTTATTAAATCCTTTAAAGAAAAACATGATGTAAGTTCCTTAAAATATTATTCTTTCAAATTATTTTTTTGCAGATACTGATCTATCGTCGGTAATTTGGGATCTTGAATAAAATCATCAATCCTTTTCTTGAAAATATAAAATTCTTCATTATCTAATAAATCTAACAACTCCTCTGAAAGATTTGAATCTGTTTTATCTAATTCTTTCTTTAACCTTTCTATATCATCCAAATACTTAAGGTTTAATCGATGCCCAGAAAAATCCCATATCACAGAACGTAATTTAGGTTCCACATGAAAAGTAAGTCCATGATCAATGCCCCAAATTTTACCATCTGTAGATCTAAAACAATGACCAGGCTTCCTGTCAGTATTATTAACAAGAAGATCAAAGCAAGCTATAAGTATCATTCGATCCTTGTATGACTCTTTAAGTGTATAATAATTTGATTCTCCGTCATAATGAACACAGAATTGCATAGAACCTTCTCCATGAGGTCCGTTTCTTATAACTGTAGGTGGAACTATATTCCATCCTAGAAAATTACTGACAATATAAGAACACCGCTCTCTATTATGAAGAGTTCCATAGGGAAAATCCCATAATGGTCTTTCTCCTTTAGAAGGCTTATATATTCCCCAAAAATTTGTTTTTTCTGACTGCAATTCTACTACAAAAGTATAATTAGATCCTTGCTGAACCAGGCCACCATCTAATACTTTTGACTTTAGTAGCAATTGTTCAATATGCTTAGGACAATAAGGTAATGATCCACCATCTATCAAATTCAAATGTTCGATTTTGGAAGTATTCATTTTTCACAAAGACCAGAATAATAGACTGGAGACATTATTTATGAAAATGCCCATTCGTACTCGGATTAACCTTTCCAGATACAATTAGAGAATTTCTCGAAACTGAATCAGTTCCTCTACCAGAAGCACACTCATTTAGACTCTGTTCTATAAATGCCTCTGCAAGACTTAAGTCAATAGATATTTCAAGAATTTGTGCACTCTTTTCATCACCTACAAAAGGGACTTCCTCGGAAATCCCATGAAATTGTATGACAAACAGATGACTACCTTCTTGGTAAGAAATACTTGCTTGAGATACTGTAAATTCTAAATATTTATTACTCTCTGCCCTTTCATTATTCTCAGACAATTCATCTGTGATATTTTTTTCCTGTTTATTCTCTAGAACTATTTTTTTTAGTGTCGTTGCTAAGGCAAAAACCTGTTCTTTATCTACCCAAAGTGTTGCATAATAACCAGATTTACTGTCAGCGAGAATTCTAAAAATTCTCTTTCCAGGAATACCAATAGATTCTGTATAAAGAACATCTACTTTACCAAACTGATTTTCTTCCATTATAAACTCCGTTTATTAAGATAACTACCAGACAAACATTCCTTCCAATGAATTGTGTTCAAGGGTATATTAAATAACACACATTTTTAATTCCCTCTTTAGAGGAAAGAATTTTGCAAAAAATACTAGAATATCTTCTTTTAATTTTACTAATTGTTACAGTGATAGTGACAATTTGGACACTAATAGACAATAAATTATTACAAACGTTATTAAGTTTTATTAAATAAAGTAATTTATTCATCACCAAATTAAACACTAAGAATTCAATTTTTGCCATTTGAAATGCAAAACATTCAATGAACAAATTATATAAAAGAATAATTTTATGATAAATTTCAAAAAATATCAGACATGAAAAAATGCAATCTCTACTTTTTTGACATTTTTATCAAGTAATAAAACACTACTTCGAAAAGAAAAACTTTCTTGAAAATGAATTTTTTTTAAAATTCACATAACAGTTTATGTTGGGGGATAAAAATTATGAACAAAACAAAATTTGATTTTACTGGTCAAGTAGCTGTTGTTACCGGAGCAGCACAAGGAATTGGCAAAGGGTCTTCAGAAGAATTTGCAAGATCTGGAGCCAAAGTTTATTTACTAGATATAAACGATGAATTAGGTGAAAAAAATGCATCGGCTATCCGAGAAGAAGGTTTTAAAGCCGAATATATCCATTGTGACCTAACCAGTTCTAAGGAAGTAAACAACACTTTTGACAAAATAGAATCTAATGCAAAAAAAATAGACATCCTAGTTAATTCTGCAGGTGGTTTTACAAAACAACTTTCAACACAAGAAACTCCAGAGGAAGAATGGGACGCAGTAATAGATAGAAATTTAAAGAGTTTGTTTTTAACAGGAAAAGCGATAACCCCTATCTTCAAAAAACAAAAAAGCGGAAGAATGATTAATTTAGGATCTATGTCTGGACTTACCACTCTTAATTATTCTTCTCCTCCCTATTCTGCGGCAAAAGCAGGTGTCCACTGTCTAACTAGAGTCCTCGCGTATGAACTTGGAGAATTTGGAGTATGCGTGAATGCAATTGCACCTGGAACAACAGCAACAGAAAGAGTTATAGCTGTTAGAACAGACGAAGAAAGAAAAAAAATTGGAGAATCCACATTAATTGGTCGAATCGGTGAAGTAGAAGATATGGTTGGATGGGTCTTATTTCTTGCTGCTCCTGAATCTTCTTATTTGACAGGTCAAACTATTGCGGTAAACGCAGGAAGGTTAATGGCTTAATCCATGGACTTAAATTTTTCGGACCAAGACTTAACTCTACAAAAAATATCCCGCGACTTTGCAAAAAAAGAAATACTTCCTATTGCAGCAAACAGAGATATACGTTCAAAACCGAGTGAAGCTTATCCTTGGGAAATACTAAAGAAACTTGATGCTCTTGGGATAAGAACTCTTACTGTACCCAAAAAATTTGGGGGCTACGGTGCAAACCATTTACAGCAAGCCATAGTATCCGAAGAATTAGCATACGGAGATCTAGGAGTTGCAGTATCTCTTGATCAGAATTTTAAATTCACTCAGTTGATCTGTAACGAAACTACAGAAGAACAAAGAGACCGATTTTTAGATGATTTTTTAACAGACCCTATTGCACTGCTTGCGATTGCTATAACTGAACCTCAAAGTGGTACAGACTCCTTTTTACTTTATGAAGCTCCGATTGCAGGACCAAGAATGACGGCAAAAAAAGATGGGAATGACTACGTTCTAAATGGAACAAAACATTATATTTCAAACGGTGGACTTGCAAAATATTATTTTATTTTTGCAAGAACTGATCCTAGCAAACCTATGAGCGAAGGATTAACTGGTTTTATAGTTCCCAAAGATACTCCTGGATTTTCTATCGGAGAGGCACATAGCAAACTTGGAAGAAGGTTATTGCAAAATGGAGAATTAGTCTTAAGTGAATGTCGAGTACCTGAAACAAATATTCTTGGAGAATGGAATAAAGGTCTTGATATTTTCAGAAAGATGGTTAGCGGAGCTCTTATCCCTGTAATGGGACCAGCTCGTCTTGCCTATGATCTTTCAAAAAAAGTATTAAAAGAAACCCCCATAATAAATGATCAATGGGCACAAATGCTTCTTTCTGAAATGTATATGCTAATAGAGGCAGGAAGAACTTTTTTATATTCTGCTGCTTGGCATGGAGGCAAAGAGTCTGATGAATCTAAAAGAAGATTGATGTCAAAAGTTTTTGCGTCAGAAGCTGCCATCAAAGTATGTCGATCTGCAATGGAAATATGGGAGCACAAAGGAGATTTGCATTTTGACAACCAACCTACTCCAGAAAAATGTTGGCGTGATGTCCTAAGCTACCTTCACGGTTTTGGGACAAACCAAGCTGTGAAATTGAAATGTTTCCCAATGATTTCACTAGAAGAAGAAGAACATTGGTGATAATCTGCAATTTAAATTTTTTAATTCATAACTAATAAACTTCTAACTTTCACAAGAGGTCTTATTCTACAATGGCTAAATACAAAAAATCTGACGCACGATCTTACTGCAAAGAAAACATGAAAGGTATCTGGGCTGCAATACCTTATCCTTTCGACAAAAATGACAATATAGATGAGGATGCATATCGCAAAGACATAAGACATTACATTGACAATCTAAATATAAAAGGATTTTTCGTTGGCGGCATGATCGGAGAATTCTGGTGCATGACTAAGGAAGAAAGATTAAGAGGACAAGAGATTTCATGCGACGAGGCTGGCGATGTTCCAATAATTGCCCACACAGGACATACCTCAGCAAAAGAAGCATTAGAATTGACAGAAGCTGCAGAAAAAGCAGGGGCAACATATGCTATTCTAGCCAATCCTTACTTAGGCGCACAGGGACATCCAGAGAGAGTAAAGGCATTTTTTAAATACCTATGTGATGGCAGCGATCTCGGGATATCTTTATTTAATACTGCAGCGACTGGCTATTCACTTAGCCCAGAACTTGTAGGAGAACTAGTCGCTGAAAATGAAACGATTTGCTGCATCAAAAACGCTCAACCTAAATCCCATTGTGATGAAGTAAGAAAAGCAGTTGGAGACGATATTGTTGTAAGTGATCCGATGGAAACACAATGGTTTTTCAATCGTGCCTACCATAAACAACAAACATTCATGAGTGGTCCAGATCCATTTCTCTATCAAAGAAAAGATGACCTTAAAATGCAAAAATACACCGACTTGATAGATGAAGGAAACTTAGAAGAAGCTTGGACTGCTAGAGATGCAATGAACTCTATAAGAGACGTGAGTGAAAAATGGATATGGGGACCATGGTCTCGTGGAGCATTCCCAATTCCTGCCCTTAAAACTTGGATGGAATTTATGGGTTTAAGTGGAGGACCCTCACGTCCTCCAATGATTCCTCTAACATCAGATGAAAAAAAAGAACTTGAAACGGACCTTCGTCATGTGGGTCTGATTGACTAATTTTAATTAAACAAACATTTTTTGCATTCATCCGACATGAAAGAAAACATGAATGGGAAATTACAAAGAATTTGATCCAAGTCAAATTGAGAGACGAGAAATATACAGAATTTTGACTGGTTCAATAGTTCCCAGGCCTATTGGGTGGGCTTCCACTATAAGTAAAGATGGAATATCCAATATTGCTCCATTTAGTTTTTTTACCTGCGTTTGTGTTGCTCCGCCAATGATTTCTCTTACAATTGCAAGAAATCCTGACGGTTCTAAAAAACATACTTTAATAAATGCTGAAGAAACTGGGGATTTCTGTTTCAATCTTGTTGCTGAAAATCTCTGGGAGGAAATGGTAGATACAGCAAATAGTTATGAAGTGGGAATTTCTGAATTCTCCGAAGTAGGAATTGAGTCAATTCCCTCAGTCAAAGTAAATTCCCCTAGAGTCAAACAATCTCCAATTCACTTTGAATGCAAAACACATAAAGTAATAGAACTTGGACCAAACAATCATCCACTTTTGATTGGAGAAGTTGTTTATTTTCATGTTTCCGAAGAAGTTCTTACAGGAAAATATATAGATATGCAAAAGTTAAAACCCATAGGAAGACTAAATGGATTCCTCCAATGTAGTTTAGGAAAATTTCTAGAACGAAGTTTTCAAGATGGACAAAAAAGATAATTAACGAATATATCAAAATATTAAGGAAAGGAATTCTATGAAAGCTATGGTACTTCATGAACCCGGAAAACCATTTGAACTTGAAGACAGAGAAATTCCTAACCCATATGAAAATGAAGCAGTTGCAAAAGTTCTAGCATGCGGATCGGGGCTAACCATACAGCATACCGTTGCAGGAAGAATCCAATCAAACTTTCCTATTGTTATTGGACACGAAATCACTGCTGAGATTACAGAAGTTGGATCCGGAGTTAACAATTTAAAAGTTGGCGATGCTGTTACGGCTTTTTATTATTTAACTTGCGGTGATTGCAAATGGTGTAGAATTAACAGAGAAACTCTTTGCGATTCGCAAGGCCAGGTTGGAAGACATATAGATGGTGGTTATGCAGAATATATTAAACTTCCTGCAAGAAACTTCATTAAATTACCTAAAAATCTCGATTACATTAACAACCCAGCTGAAATAGGTGTAATTACAGATGCGATAGCTACACCATATAAAGTTATTCGTCATGCACAAATATCACCAATGGAAAATGTTGCGATTATAGGAGCAGGAGGAGGACTAGGTGTGCACATGGTGATGGTTACTTTATGGGCAGGTGCTATTGTAACGGCAGTAGATATATCTTCCAAAAAGTTAAAGAAATGTGATGAACTTGGTGCGCATTCATCAATCAACGCAAATGAAGGAAATCTTTATGAATCACTTATGGATTCTTCAAATGGAAAAGGCATGGATGTAATTGTTGATTATGCATGCACAAGTTCTACTATCCAATCGGGAATAAAATCTCTCGGCAAAGGAGGAAGATTTCTTCCTATGGCAGGAACATCCTCTGCTAGCTTCGAATTCAACCCAAAAGAAATGTTAAAAGATGAAAGAAAAATAATGGGAAGTCGGTACTGTACTAAACAAGATGTCATCGATTCTCTTGAATTAGTTGCAAGAGAAGAAGTATGGCCTATAGTCACAGAAAAGTATTCATTAGAAGAAGCAGATAAGGTTCATAAAAGGCTTGAAGAAGGATTAGTCACAGGAAGAGCAGCAATCATAATGAAATAATCGTTTTAACTACCTATTTTCACTTGACGCAATTTTATTCGAATCCTATAATTTCAACGTTTTAAGTATATATACCGCTCTAATTTAAGTAATCCGGAAACGATAGATTTTAATGCCAGCAAATCCGGAATTTTAAAAGATGGAATGCCAGCAATAGATATGAATTCTAGAGAATTTAAGCCACCTGAAGAAAAAACCAGTCCTATTCCCTTCTTTATTTTGGGTATTATTTTCGTATTAGCTACAGCTTGGACTGTATGGGACGAAGCATTCACACGAAGACCCTGGAAAAACTATCAAACTGTTTTCAATCAATACGAAAAAGATATCGTTGAAAAAGAATTATCGAAAAAGCAATCTGAACTGAAAAATCCCCTTACAAAAATAAATTCAAAAATTACGTCGCTTGAGAGCAAAATACAAAGTGATGCAAAACTTATCAAACTAAGAGAATCACTCAAAGAAAAAGAGATGGAAGCTTTTGAAAAAGTTCAGGATTATGGATTTGCAAAAGCCATTTATGATGAGTCCTATTTCACATACGAAGATGCTCTCAGAAAAGGAAAGGACATATCTGCTTTAAAATTAAAGTTAGCGAAAGAAGCAAAAAAAATGGGGAAACTTAAACCCATTGCAGAAAAAGCAGAAAAAGAAAGAGACAAAATAAAAGCTGAAATTGATTCAATTCTAAATCCGCTTAAAAATTTAAAAAAGAAAAAAAGAGAAATAGCAAGAGAAATTTCTGGCCTTCAGAGAAGAATAAGTTCTATAGATTCCAGAAAATACGAAATTAAACAATTAGTTCTAAGAGGTTTTGATAAGAATAATTTTAATGAACCTACTATGAGGGTAGACAGATGCCAAAGCTGTCATTTAGCAATAGACCGTCAAGGTTTCGAAAATGCGAAACAGCCTTTTAGAACTCATCCAAATAGGAAGTTCTATCTGAAATCCACACACAATATGAATGAAATTGGATGTACCTCTTGTCATGGAGGACAAGGTGCAGCCGTTACTTCTGTAGATAAAGCGCACGGTTTCGTTCAATTTTGGGAAGACCCCTTACTGAAGGGGAAAGAAGCCGAAACTAAATGTAGGAATTGTCACACTGAGGTTTTCAATATTCCTAAGGCCCCACATATCTCTCAAGGAATTTCATTGATCAGAGAATTGGGATGCCATGGATGCCATCTCATACCCGGAACAAAAGATATCAGAATGGTTGGGCCGAACTTAACGAGAATACAAGAAAAGGTAAAACCTGAATGGTTAGTCTCGTGGATTAAACGTCCAAAAGATTACAATCCAAGAACTAAAATGCCATATTATGGACTCTCCCAAAAAGAATCTGAGGATATTGCCAGTTACATTTGGTACAATGGCAAAAGAAAAGTAAAAAAAGCAAAAATAGATGACCTAGGATCTTCAGTACAAATTGAACAAGGAAAAAAGCTTTTTGAATCCGTTGGGTGTTTAAGTTGTCATGTCAGAAATGAAAATGATGTTCTATCAAAGAAACCTATACAAGGTGTTGACGGCAGACCTTTAGTTCTTGAAAATAGGGACTATGCTCCTGCACTTCAAAAAGTATCTCAGAAAGTACAAACTGACTGGTTATACAGATGGTTGAAAAATCCGAAATCTTATTGGCATGAAACTAAGATGCCTAGCCTTAGACTTACAAAGTCTGAATCTAAATCTATAGCCTCATATTTGCTTAGCCTGACACCACATAAAAACAATAAAAAATATACTCTGCGTAGTGATGTTGCGACCTTAAAACGAGGTAAAGATCTAGTCGCAAAAAATGGTTGTTACGGTTGTCATGCAATAACAGGAACAGAAAAATTATCAAAAATTGGTCCTAACCTCTCAAGATTCGCTGTGAAGAAACCTGTAGAACTTTCCTTTGGAAATGTTCTTGACATACCGCATACTTGGGAAGCATGGACTTTTTCCAAACTTAAAAATCCAAAGATTTTCCAAACTGAGCGCGAACAACTTTTAATGCCTAACTTCGGGCTTTCTGATAAAGAAGTAAAACAAATCAGAACTTACTTGCGCTCAATGACTCCCCATGGAGCACCACATAACGTCCATCATCATCTGGACAAAAGACAGAAAAAAATAGAAGCGGGCAGAAGGATGTTAGAAAAATATAATTGCCAAGGATGTCATGTTGTTGAAAATTGGGGAGGAAATATAGTCAAAAAATATAAAGACAAAAACAATGCTCCTCCTTACTTGAATGGAGAAGGGAATAAAGTACAGCCTGATTGGTTGTACGGCTTCTTGAATAATGTTGTGACTCTTCGACCTTGGCTTAAAATAAGGATGCCAAGTTTCAAAATGCCAAAAGAGGATTCCACTAAACTTGTAGAGTATTTTGCAGCAGTTGATAATAAAATGAGGCCCTATATTCACTTCGAACCTAAATCTAGAAAAGAACAGCTAATTGAAGGCAAGAATTTATTCAATAAAGCAGAATGTGTTTCATGTCACGGTGAATGGCCACCACCATCAGGCAAAGAGCCTCCATCAGCACCAAATCTGAACCTAGCAAAGAAAAGACTTCGTCCTGAGTGGATAGTTGCATGGTTAAAAGATCCACAAAAAATAATGCCCGGAACCAAGATGCCCACATTCTGGCCTGGTGCAGGTATTAGTTCAAATATTATTAGTGGAAAATTTGAAGAGAAAGAAGATAAGAATTGGGTTTACCTATTAAAATCAGACAAGGAATCGGATGTCCCAGAAGAATTTGCTACCCTTCATCTTAAAGCCAAAACAATTAAAGTTAAAGTTTTAGAAGTTGATGAAAACACTTTGCGTATTTCTAGCCCATCAAAGATTGAAAGCAAATTTAAAAATGTAAAAATAATCAGTCATGGTGAGCCTATAGATCCTGAAATATTAGGTGGAGATGCCCTTGAACAGATGAGAGTATTAAGAGACTATTTGATGATAGAAACTGACCTTACAAAAAGCTCTAATAATATGAGGAAAGGATGACCGAGGCCAGGGACAAGAAACAAGTTAAACTGCCAGCTGAATACGAAGCTGAACAGCGACATAAATCTTCTAATATTGATAGAAGAAGATTTATGAATTATACGGGTTGGCTTGGCATTCTCGGAAGTTTAGGAATAGCCTTATTAGGTTTTTTACGCTTCCTGTTTCCACGAGTTTTATTTGAACCTAGAACAGAATTTAAAGCTGGAAATCCAAATGATTATGCAGTAGGTGCCGTTGATACAAGATATCTAAATAGTCAACGCGTATATATTATTAGAGAAGAAGACGGCTTTTATGCATTAAGCGGAGTATGTACTCATTTAGGATGTACCCCTGCATGGTTAGCATCAGAAAACAAGTTCAAATGTCCATGTCACGGCAGTGGCTTTAAAAGAAGCGGTGTTAATTTTGAAGGTCCTGCGCCAAGACCTCTAGAAAGACACAAGATAGTCCTTGCAGAAGATGGACAATTATTAATAGACAAAGGAAAATTATTTAGACAAGAGAAAGATGAATGGAATAAACCTGAAGCTTTTCTCTATTTATAGGGAAAAGAAACAAATTATAGTTTCTGACTATTTAAAGTAACGCATGGAGGATGTAACAAATGAGAGGTTTAAAAGAAAGATTTAATTTAGACAAACTTAAAGGAAACTTAATAGGCTCTCAGGTCTGGAAATCTATGTTTCGTCATGGATATGAAGACACTCCCAGAAACAGAGTATTAATGGTTGTAGATAACCTCTGGCTTCACCTCCATCCCACAAAAATTCGTAGACACGCAATTAGAATCCGATTTACTTGGTGCATGGGTGGTATTACTTTCCTTCTATTTCTATACCTAGTAGTTACTGGAGTAATTTTAATGTTTTACTACAGGCCTGTTGGAGAATATGCTTATGCTGACATTAAATTCTTAGAATTTGATGCCCCCTTTGGAATGTTTATGCGTAATATGCACAGATGGGCAGCACATGCAATGATTATAGCCGTTTGGCTTCACATGCTTAGAGTTTTTATGACTGGTTCCTACAAACAACCCAGAGAATTTAACTGGGTTATAGGTGTATTGCTTTTAACTGTTACCCTACTTCTTAGTTTTACAGGATACTTATTGCCATGGGATCAATTAGCTATGTGGGCAGTAACCGTTGGCACAAATATGGCACGGGCTACACCTCTTCTCGGTAGTGAAGGTCCCTTTGCAGAACTAGTGGGCGTTACACCAAGATTTGATGCTAGATCGGCACTTCTTGGTGGTACAATTGTTGGACCACCAACCCTCCTAAGATTCTATGTTTTGCATTGTATTGTTATACCTCTTATCGCTTCAATTTTAATGATGGTACATTTTTGGAGAATCAGAAAAGACGGTGGAATTTCTGGTCCTCTTTAATATTCTCTTGACTTGAAAGGCTCTGAGATTGGCTAAAGAAGATAAGGTTATAGGTTCTGCGGAAGACATGCCTCAAACTAGTTGGGAAAGAGTTAATGACAAGGTACATGTTTGGCCTTATTTGACTCGTCTTGAGTTCATGTGTGCTATTATTATTACTCTAGTTCTCGTTGTCTGGTCAATTTTAATTGATGCACCTTTAGAAGAACCTGCAAACCCTTCAGTGACACCCAATCCATCTAAAGCTCCCTGGTACTTCCTCGGCCTACAGGAGATGTTAGTTTATTTCGATCCTTGGATGGCAGGTGTAGTTTTACCTACTCTAATCATTATAGGTCTTATGGCTATTCCATATATAGATGTTAATCCTAAAGGTAACGGTTATTATTCCTACAAAGAAAGAAGGTTTGCAATCCTTACCTTTCTTTTTGGTTTCCTAGTGCTTTGGGTATGGCTAGTCATACAGGGCACTTTCATGAGGGGGCCTGGATGGAACTTTTTTATGCCCTGGGAATATTGGGATTCACACAAAGTTGTTGCACTTACTAGTGTTGACCTTCCTTACCTGCTTGGATTTAGAGACTATTGGGTGCAAGCTGCTGTTGGTGGACTCTTCATTGTAGGACTATATGCAGTGATTCCTATTTGGTATTACTTCAGAAGAAATACTGAGAGAATGAAAAATAAAGGATTAGTAAGGTATAACATTGAAGCTTTTTTATTTGTCACTATGATGGGGCTAGTCCTCAAAATGTTTCTAAGGATTGTTCTTAACGTTAAATATATAATGGTTACCCCTTGGATTAATTTTTAAGGAAACAAAATGGTTCAAGAAAGAGATAAAAAACATTTATGGTGGGATGCATGTGGTTTTAAAATAATCATTTTTTTAGTGGTTGGTTTTGGTACTTATCTATATTGTGCCTAAGAAAAATTATCTTAACTAATTTGCTGGCCAGGTCTGCAATCCTCTTGATACTAAAATATCCTTCAGTTTATTCACATTAATCAATTCCATTGGTGCACCTTCAGAATATTTCTGCACCTCTTCAGCAAAAAACCCAGTTGTTATTAAAATCCCTTTCAATGCTGCTTCAGCCCTAACTGTATCAGAAAGTCCTATGACCCTTATTGAAGATACATATTCTCCTTCGGGAACTAAAATTCCGTGAACGATATAATTTCCACCAACTATTTCTATAGGATTATTAGCTAGAATATCTATTTCACGATTATTTACCCAATTAGTTTCTATAATTTGCATACCCAAATCATCCAGAATCTCTATAATCATTTTTTCAAAAGATTCAGGTGAAATAGTTCTAAGCACTTCTATATCTTTATCGTCTTTCATATCTCCTGCAGCTTCTTCCATAGCTACATTTGTAGTTGTCTTTTTTACAAAAAAAATCAAAACGAATCCTATAAATAAAGCAAAACCAACGAGTTCCAACATAAAAACTACCTCTGAATTTTAGAAATTAAAATAAAAAGGAAAAGAGAAACTAACAGGACATAGAGTAAACTAACGAATCATTCGATCATAAACTTCGTTCTTTTTCCCCTGCTCTATTAACTCATCATGCTTGAAAGCTTGCGAGAGAGCTAACCAGCAGTAATAGATAACCAAAGGAAGCATAATAGCGATTGGGATATTATCTGGTTTTGTGAGTATAGCTAGAAAATTTTCCATTTAAAGTCCACCTAAAAATAATATAAAAAGCAAATACATTTTGAATGATTTCAAACTTTCGATCAACACTGTATTTGAATTGATAATTTATTAACAAAAATTCAAAAAAATAGTTGATGTATAACACCTGCCTTTGTTAACATACTGTACGTGATGCCCGTAAATGTTTCTAGAGGATTTTCTATTGCCACATTTTATTTTTGATTCTTGCATTGGTTGTGATGTTTGTTTGCCTGTTTGCCCAACAAAAGCAATTACAGGTGAGTCCAGAGAAATATACAAAATAGACCCTACTTTGTGCATCGATTGTGGAGTATGCGGAAAGTATTGCCCTGCAGCTGCCATACAAGATGATTCCGGAAATATAATAGAAAATATTAAACATAAAGATATGCCTAAAGCATTTGTTATGGAAGAGAATTGTACCGGATGTGTATGGTGCGTAGATATTTGTCCATTCGATTGCATTATTATGTCTGATTCTTCAGTCGAAAGAGATCATAGTCAGGTAGCCGTAGTAGATGAAAGTAAATGTGTAGGTTGCAGACTATGCGAAGAAATATGCAACAAAGGAGCAATTATAGTTCCGAAACATTCCGATGAAGCTGAATATATGACTCCATTCATGCATGAATTTGTCACCTCACCCTTAAGAGCTTATTGATAAACTCTTACCATGTTATCTAGAAATTCCTTAGCAACAAGATTTTTTTTAAAAGGTTAAAAATGGAACCAATATTAAAGAACAGGGTGCCTGCCAGAATTCTAGATATTACCGAGATGGTTACAGAATACGCACCTGGATATGAAAAGTTTATTAATGAAGCATTTCTTTTCACTGCTAATTTTCATACCGGTCAGTTTAGAAGCTCTGGTCAACCATACATTTCTCATCCTCTAGAAGTAGGATTAATGTTAGCAGAAATGAAACAAGATCCCGAGACTGTAGCAGCAGGCTTACTTCATGACACACTAGAAGACACTCGAGCTACAAAAAATGAAATAAATGAAAATTTTGGTGAGATAACTGCTAATCTAGTAGACGGAGTAACAAAATTGAATCGGCTAGATATTCCAAATACGAGGACAAGACAAGCAGAGAATTACCGAAAGATGTTAGTCGCAATGTCTAACGACATTAGAGTCATAATTATAAAGCTAATTGATCGACTGCATAATGCTATGACGCTCGAATATCTTCCAAATGAAGCTAGAAAAAGAATAGCCCTAGAAACACACGAAGTATATGCACCTCTTGCAAACCGACTGGGAATTGGCTGGTTAAAAGATGCTCTTGAAGACATATCATTTAAACATTTATACCCTGTAGAAAATGAGAAAATTGAAAACCTCTTAAATGACGGGCTAGACGATATAGAGACTTACCTAGAAGACGTAAAATTAGAAATTGAAAAAGAAATGACAAAAAATGGAATAAATGGCAGCTTGAGCAGTCGTTACAAATTAAACTCTAGTATTTTTCGAAAAATGAAATCCCAAAACCTAGATTTTCATCAGGTATTTGATATATGCGGGATTAGAATTATTCTTGAGAACGTAATGGATTGCTATTCTGTTTTTGGTCTACTTCATTCAAAATGGAAACCTATTCCTGGTAGATTTAGAGACTATATTGCTCTACCTAAATCTAATTTATATCAATCTCTTCACACAACTGTCATTGCGATGAACGGTCAAAGAGTTGAGTTTCAAATTCGAACCAGAGATATGAATCAAGTTGCAAATGAAGGATTAGCTGCTCATTGGCAATATAAAGAAAACAGAAATTTAGACAAAGATACTTTTGATAAGTTCAAATGGCTAAGACAAGTTATTGAAAACATGAGCGATGAAACAGATCCCGGCAGTCTCCTTGATTCTTTTAAGGTAAACTTATTTGAAGACGAGGTTTTCGTATTTACTCCAAGAGGTGATGTTAAAAGTTTTCCAAAAGGTTCTAGTGCGTTAGATTTTGCTTTTTCCATACATTCTGAAGTCGGGATACACTGCGTAGGGGCAAAAATCAATGGGCGAGTGACACCTATAACAAAAGAGTTAGAAAACGGAGATATAATAGAAGTAGTTACAAATGAGAATAGAACACCAAGTCCTGAGTGGCTTCATTCTGTTTTAACCCCAAAAGCAAAACAAGAAATTAAAAATTGGCTGAGGCAACAACAAAAATCTCGTTCTTCCCTACTTGGGAAAGAACTCTTAGATCATGACCTCAAAAGAATAGACTATGATATCAAGACCTCTATCAATGACGAAGACCTACTACCTATTGCAGAAAACATGGGGTTCAAGACAACAGAAGACCTACTTGCTGCAATAGGATTCGGTAATTTAATGTCAAAAGATGTTATGCAATATCTCCTTCCTGAAAATGTTATAGACGATTTTGAAAAACGTGAAAATTCAAGAATAAGAAGATTTTTGCGTCGGATAACCAAAAGATCCAGTTCTGGAATTAAAATAAAAGGACATGACGATAAACTAGTAAGATTTGCAAAATGTTGCGATCCTATCCCAGGGGATCCTGTAACTGGATTTATAACACGTGGAAAAGGTATATCAATACATGCAAAAGACTGTGCAAATATTAGTGAATTTTTAAATCAAAACGAACAATTATTAGAAGTAGTCTGGGACGACTCTGAAAGTAAAGAATTACACCCAGTACCCCTATCTCTTGAGGCAAAAGATGAACCGGGAGTTCTTGCTGAAATAAGTGCCGCTATAGCAAAATGTAACGCAAATATTGCATGGCTCAGTGCCAAAACTCAAAAACAAATTGCGGGGATACAGCTAGAAGTTCAAGTATATGACCTCAAACATCTAAAAAGAGTTACAAAAAGCATAAGAAAACTTAATACCATAAAATCGGTAAACAGACTTCATCCATCTATAGCCAGAAATAAAAAATATTACGAAAACGAAAACTAAAAAAATAAAATTATTAGGATAGTCC
>CAZLCI010000010.1:0-9769 GCA_964558115.1 uncultured Nitrospinaceae bacterium
TGTTAAAGTTCCATAAAATTTCTCTAAGGCAGAATTAACATTTCCAATTCCACCTACCCTAGGTCGTTTACTTCCGCCACCTTGTCCATCGCCTCCGCCATCACCTCTATATCCTACTTTTGGCTTTGTTTTATTTGGCTTTCCATCCATAACTTTATTTTCTTTTCCACGCTGCGCAAATTCATATTTTTTTCCGTTTTTTTTCTCTTTTTTTAATTTTTTTCGATGTCTTTTCAAAAAATCTTGATAACTCTTTTGACCGGCTAAATTTTTCTTCTTATTTCTTCTACGTTTCTTTTTTCTTTTTCTAATTCGTTTACGCTTTTCTGATTTAAGTTGGATCTTTTTTTTCGATGTATTCTTTTTCTTACGTTTTATCTTAGTTTTTTGAACTTTCTTTTTTTTAACAGGAGCAATAATTCTTATTTTCTCTTTGTTTTTTACAATCCGTTTACGAGGAGATATTGATTTTCTCTTCGGAATTGTTTTTTTCACTGAGGATTTTTCTGGCTCAGATTTTTTTCTTCCTCGTGGAATTATATCGCCTGATTTTCCTTTTGCAGAACCTCCGGGAATTTCATCCGCACCAATGAGACTTACCGCAGTTCCACTTCCATAAAAACGAGATTCCGTTTCGGCACTAAATATAAATACCCATAAAAAAATAAAGATATGTATTAAAAAAGAGGATACGCAAGAAATTTTAAATGAAACTTTCTTGTAAAGCTGATTATCATCTAAAGGACGAGATCTTTCCCTTCTTGATTGGATGGACAAATCAGTAAGGTTTTCTTTTTGAGGGTCTTTATTTGGAAGGATTTCATTCATATCAGACCTAGTTCAACAACAAAGAAGATATGTACTATTTCGATCTATTCCCTTTTATAGGCTCTGTTACCATGCTTATTTTTTTAATTCCTGAAGAGCGAATCGAGTCCATTACACGCATGACATTTCCATACGGAATCAAACTATCAGCCTTTAAAAATATTTCTTTTTTACTTCTGTTTGAGAATAAAATTTTCAACTTATTTTTAAGATTTAATTGCTGAATCTCACTATCGTTGAGGTAAATTACTCCTTGTTTATCAATAGAAACAATAACAGCCGTTTCAGTTATATTCGCTTTTTGCCCAGTTTTAACTTTAGGCAAATTTAAATTAATCGACTGATTCTTTGTTTCTAAAAGAGGAGCCGTAACCATAAAAATGATTAGCAGCACCAACATAACATCAACTAAGGGGGTTACATTAATGTCAGACAAAGTGGAACTTTTGTTCAAATTAAAAGCCAAGTGATTTCCTTTTTATTGAAAAAGACTAAAAATGTCGTTGAACAAGATTTAAAAAATCCGCAATAAAATTTTCAATTTCATTAGCAATCACTTTAATTCGATTTTGATAATGATTGTATGCAATGACGGCTGGAATAGCCGCAGCCAATCCCAAAGCGGTTGCAATAAGCGCCTCACTGATTCCAGGAGCTACAACTGCTAATCCAGCAGAACCTTGAACGCCTATATCTCGAAATGCATTCATAATTCCCCATACGGTTCCAAACAAACCAATAAACGGTGTAGCACTGGCAGTAGTTGCTAGAAAAGTAAGTAATCTTTCAAGATTACCTATCTGTTGATTTGCAGAACGATGAAGTGCTCGCTCTACACTCTCGATCCCTTTGAGTTCTAAAGTTGCACCATTAGGAGTATCATCTATCTCATCTTTTTTATTAGAATCTATTAATTGTTTGGTCTGACGAAAACCCGCTATAAAAACTTCCCCTAAGGGATTTTCTGAATAATCTTTAAAAGATTCGTAAAGCTGGTTTAAAGATTGTGACTTCCAAAAAAGATCTAAAAAATTAGATGATAGTGATTTCGCCTTTCTAAGTTCAAAGTATTTCCAAATTATAATTGCCCAAGATGAGAGGGAAAAAAATAAAAGAACCAGTAGAACAAAAAAAACAACGCCCCCAGAACCAATTGCATGGCTCAGAAGATCCATTCCATCCCCACTAGAACCTTCAACAGTATTATTTATAACTGTAGACGCATAAAGAAAATTCATTAGGTTTTAAGACTTCCTCTAAGGCAGAGACCCCAAGTATTACTCGATTTTTAGAATTCAGTCAATACAAGTGATTCATGAAAAATAATTGACAGAAAAGATACTCGAAAGGGATAATGGTATCTGGATTCTAGAGGACCTAAAAACTATGATCGCAAAAATAAAAAAAGATTTGATTAATTATATAAATCAAATCACAAATGAAATTTGGGAACTATCTTTAGAACTACATAAAAACCCCGAATTGAGCCTTGAAGAATATAATTCGAGCAAAATTTTATGTGATTATATACTAAAACATGGTTTTGATGTTAAAAAAGGATTGGCTAACTTGCCCACTTCTTTTTTAGCTGAAAATAAAAGTTCAACAAGACGAAAAATAGGATTTATTTCAGAATATGACGCCCTACCTGAACTTGGTCATGCATGTGGACATAACATAATTGCAATGGCAAGTGTCGCAGCGGGAGTGGCGCTAAATAAAATTGTTGGAGGTAAATTCTGCCAAATAAAAATTTTTGGGACTCCTGCCGAAGAAAGTGGAGGAGGAAAGATCTTAATTGCAAAAGAGGGCCATTTTAAGGGAATGGATGCGATGATGATGATACACCCCTCTAACGAAACAAGAGTTGACGTTAGTTTTCTTGCCTTGGCAGAAATTCGAATAGAATTTATAGGCAAAAGTGCACACGCTTCTGCATCACCTGAAGACGGATTAAACGCATTAGATGCAGTTATTGCAACGTTTAATTCAATTAGCGCTCTCAGACAACACTTACCTAAAGGAGATAAAATTCATGGAATTATTATCAATGGAGGAACAGCACCTAATATTATCCCCGAAAAAACATCGGCAAAATTTTATTTAAGAAGTACCTCAAATCAGGGACTTAAAAAAATAACCAACCGTTTTACAGACTGTGTAAATGGTGCTGCTAAAGCAACAGGAACAAAATCCAAAATTCAAAAAAATCCAGTTATTTATGCTCCTATGAAAAAAAATAAAACTCTTTGTTCTGTTTTTCGTGAAAATCTTTCTTGTCTTGGGATTAAAGAATCTACAAAATTACCTCCCATTAAAATGGGCTCATCTGATATAGGAAATATTAGCGAAATAACTCCAACGATACATCCTCAAATTCAAATGGTAGAAAAGCACATAAACGCTCACACAAAAGAATTTGCTTCAGCAGCAAAAAACAATTCAGGGAAAAAAGTTTTATTTTTAGGAGCAAAAGCAATGGCAATGACAGCTTTAGATATATCAACAAACTCTTCTTTATTAAAAAAAATAAAAACAGATTTTAAATCGTGAGAAAAAAATGCAATTAATTTTTTCTAGTTTGAGTAAATTGACTATTTTTTTATTGTTTTTTTCTTTTTTTTACGCACACAATACAAATGCAACCCTAAGAGAAACTTCTGATTCTCCTCCTAATTTTTTGTCGAAAGAAATACTTCTTAATCTGAAAAACAAAAAATATAATAAAATTGTGGAAATGCTTAAAGAAAAAAACAATTTAAACGAACGAGAAAACTTTTTATTAGGATTCGTATTATTTAAGACAAATAATTGCAAAGATTCTATTGAAAATCTAAAAAAAGTTGAAAAAAAGGGAGTTTTACTCAAACCTTATGGAATGTTTTTTTTGGGAAAGTGTTTACAAGTAATAAAAAAAAATCATTCTGCAATAAAAATCTATAAAGATATTGTCAATAAACATTCTGATTTTATCTTTTCCAAAAAAATTTATTCTGAGTTGATTTCACTTTTGATTCAAGAAAATCAATATGATCATGCTATTAAAATTATTAACAGTTTTGATAAAAATAGGATTTCCAGCAAATTACTCTCTATCAAGGCATATGCGCAAAATAAAAAAGGTGATATTAAAGAATCTATAGAAACATGGCGAAAAATTTGGCTATTTTTCCCTCAAAATATAGAAGCCAAAAGAGCTTACAAAATCTTAAGAAAAAATAAATCTTTTGAAAAAAATCCTTTTTCAGCACTGCAACTATTCCAAAGAGCAAAAATTTTACGTCGCAAATATTTTTTCAAAGAATCACTTAATCAATTCAATGAAATAATCAAAAGATTTCCAAAAACAAAATTACTAAAAAAAATTGAGTATTATAAGGCTTTTAATCTTTATTCTCTAAGAAGAACAATCGATGCAAAACTATCTTTTCAAAAAATTATAAATTCACAACATATTTCCACTCTACAAAAATCAAAAATTCGTTTTTTCCTATCAAGAAATTATTTAAGAGAAAGAAACAGAAAAGCTTTTGAAAACGAAGCTAAGCTTATATTAAAAGAGACGCCAAAAAGTTTATGGTCAAGAAAAACGCTATATTTACTCGCCAGGGTCCATCAGGACGAATTTCAAGATAAAGAAGCAAAATCTTTTTATAAAAGATTGTTGTTAGAATTTCCAAATTCAAAAATTGTTGAAAGGTCAAAGTGGCAATTAGCCTGGTTAAATTTTCGTGCAGAAAAATATTTAAAAGCAATGAAGGGATTCGAGAAAGTGATTTCCGTTTCCAAAAGAAAGGAATTAGTTTCTTCTGCATTATTTTGGGCTGGCATCTCATCTGAAAAAAATAATAATTACAAATTAGCAACTCAATTTTTCAAAAAATGCTTAAGGAAATATAGAAGAGACTACTACGGACATCTTTGCTTAAATCGTCTTATAAAATTACGCAAGAAAAAACAAATTAAAACATTAATACTGGACTCTTTCAAAAAGAACAATTTAGATCATTGGTTTAAAGAACCAGAAAAATCAATTAAAAATAAATCCTTTTATATTGCAAGGATTTTCTCATCTATTGGTCTTCACGAGTTCGCTGCAGAAGAATATAAAAGAAGTGGCGAACATCAATACTTCAAATTTCAAGCCGCAAGATCTTATTACTTGTCAGATAAAAAAAGTAAAGCTCTAAGAATCATTTTTCGATCTTTCAATAAAATACTTTATTCAGGCGGAACAAATATTCCAAATGAATTTTGGAAAATTGCGTACCCGATTGAAAAAATAAAAAATAAACCCAGAAATACTAATGTATACTTATTACACGCTATTATTAAAGCTGAAAGTCTTTTCGATCAGTATGCGATATCTCATGCTGGTGCAATCGGAATGATGCAACTTATGCCTAAAACTGCAAAAAGAGTTTCAAAAAAATACGGAATAAAATTTAGGTCTAAATTCGATTTATTTGATTCAACTATAAATAAAAAAATAGGTGCATATCATATGCAAGATTTGTTAAAAACATTCAACGGAGAAATTGTTCCTGTTATAGCTAGCTATAACGCTGGAAGATCAGTAGTTTTAAGGTGGTGGAAAAACAAAAAAAATGAATCAATTGACGTTTTTATAGAACAAATTCCATACCTTGAGACTCGAAAGTATGTAAAAAAAGTTTTAGGTTACTATAGAGAATATAAAAAAATATATTTAAAAAAATAAAAATCTTAACAATAATTATGAAGAAAAATAAAAAAACTTATGCGATAGGACTAATGTCCGGAACATCAACCGATGGAGTTGATGTAGCCTGTATTGAATTTAATTCTAAAAAAGAAATAAAATTAATAGCTTTTGAATCCTATTCATATCCTGATGAACTAAAAAAAAGTCTCCTAAAAATCGGCAATAGTGGCGAAACAACTGCTGCTGAAATTAGTTCTCTAAATGTAAAAGTTGGGAGATGTTTTGCTAATTCAGTACTAAAACTGATTTCAAAACATCATTTAGAAAAACTTGCCTTAGATTTTATCGGAAGTCATGGACAAACAATAAGTCATACCCCAAAAGGAGGAGTTTATGGTAATCAGATTCTATCTCCCTCTACTCTTCAGATAGGTGATCCCTCTATAATTTCTGAATTAACTGGATTAACAGTAGTATCTAATATGAGACTGAGGGATATAGCCGTTGGCGGAACAGGTGCCCCTCTAACTCCATGGGCTCATCAAAAGCTTTTTGAAAACAAAAATTATCCTTCAGCTTTTTTAAATTTAGGTGGAATCGCAAATATAACATTTATCCCAAAAACAAAAGACAATGGTCTTTTTGGATTTGATTGTGGTCCAGCAAATATGATTATTGATAGATTAATTTCTTGCTATACAAAAAACAAAAAAGAATTTGATGACCAAGGTAAAATAGCAAGCAATGGGAAGATTCATAAAAAAGAATTAGATTGGCTAATGAGAAACCCTTATCTTTCTAAGAATCCTCCAAAAAGTACAGGTAGAGAAGATTTTGGAAAAGAGTTTTCTGAAAAATTAATGCTTCGTTTCGAATCAAAGAAAATAAGTATTAATGATGCTTTAGCTACTACTACTGCGTTTACTGTAGAAACAATCTGCCATTCTATAGACAAATTCTTTCCTAAGAATAAACCTATTTGTGAATTAATTGTTGGTGGTGGTGGAACAAAAAACAAGACTCTCATGTCATTTTTAGAAACAAAATTAAATCCAATCCCTGTCATTCTATCAGATGATAAGGGGTTTCCTCATGAAGCCGTTGAAGCTGTTTGTTTTGCATTATTAGCCTTAGCAACGATATCAAATATGCCGTCAAATATTTTAGCCTCAACTGGAGCAAAATCAGAGGTTGTTCTCGGAAATATAACTCCTGGATCAAATTTTAATAAACTTTATAAATTCCGACATGAAAATATTTTCTACTAAATTTAGATTTGAAAATGAAGGAAAAAATGGACCAACTTACTAAAGAAACTGTCCAACTTACAAAAGATTTAGTTAAAATTCCAAGTGAAAATCCTACCGGCAACGAGTTTTTGGTTGGGAAGTATCTAGAATACTTTTTTAAAAAAAATAACATCCCTTATGAAAAAAGTTTAGTAGAAACAAAAAGAGAAAACTTGACTATAGAGATAGGAAACAGAAAAAATAAATCCCTTGCTTTTATTAATCATACAGACACGGTACCTGTAGGAGAAGGTTGGAATACAGACCCTTTTTCTGCAAAAATATCAAAAGGTAAGCTATTCGGAAGGGGATCATGCGACATGAAAGGAGGAATTGCTTCTTCCTTAATTGCTTTAAAAGAAATAAAAAAGAAAATCGACGCAGGGAAAAAAATAAAAAAATTTCTTAAATATATTTTGGTTGTCGATGAAGAAAGCGCTTGGATGAAAGGAGTGTCCCACGAAATTAACTCAGGAAAAATAACTAAAGAAGATTTAGTGATATCATGCGAACCTACCTCATTAAATCTTGTAATAGCTCAGAAAGGTGCTATGTGGTATGAGATTGAAATAAAAGGAAAAAATGCACACGCAGCTTCTCCACATATGGGTGTAAATGCAATTCATGCTTCGTGTTTAGTAATTGAAAGTCTTTATGAAGAATTCAGAAAGAAAAAATTAGTAAACCCTCTATTAGGCAAAACAACTTTTGTCCCAAGTATTATTCAAGGTGGCAGAAAAACAAATATGGTAGCGGATCAGTGTAAATTTCAGATTGATGTGCGTTTTATTCCACCACTCACTATCAAAAGAATCGAAAACCTTATTAAAAAAACTGTTAGTAAATCTTGTCGAAAATTTCCTGGAACTAAAGGTTTTGTTAAATCTATATGTATTGATCGACCACCAATCATTTCTAACCAAAAAAGTAACGGATGTATACTTATAAGAGATGTTATTGAAAAAAATCTAGGTATCAAAACTCAAACATTAGGGGTAAGTTATTATTCTGATTCAGGAGTTGTTGCCTCAAGCACAAAAAATAAACAGTGTTTTCTTTTAGGGCCGGGCAATATTGAACAGGCTCATAGTCCAAACGAGTTTGTAAATCTAAAAGAACTTAATAAGGCTACGAAAATATATCTGGATATAATGGAAAAATATCTTTCATGAGCAGTTTTTAAAATACTTCTTCTTTTTTCTGATTAGATTTTGCAATTTTTAAAATGCCTTCGATTTCATTTACTTTAACAATATCACCTAATTTTTCATATATTTCTCTTGCCTCAATTAGTTTGTCACAAGATGAAATCCATTCATTTTTTTCGAAAAAGATTCGTCCTAAATTTGTTGAATTTTGTGCTATACCAGACAAATTATTACTTTCACGACTTAGTTCTAATGCTTTCTCACAAAAATGTTGTGCCTCATCAAGATTGTCTTGAAAATAATAAATATTTGAAATATTCGCAAGATTACTTGCTTCGCCTTTTGAATTACAAATCTCTTTATAAATTTCTACGGCTTTTTTATGATAAAGCAATGCTTTAGAAAACTGATCTTTCGCTGTAAAAGCCAATCCTATATGTCCTTGAATAAGTGCCTCTTGTTCTTTGTTCCTTAAAAGTTGGCTAATTCTCAAAGCTTCTTCTAGACTTTTCAAAGATGCTTCTATGGATCCTGATTTTGTTTGAGATGAAGCTAAAGCAATCAAGGATTGAATACGAGTTAGTTCCTTGCCTTTTCCCTGAGAAAGTTGAACAGATTCAGTTAAATGATATCGCGCTCGATCTTTATCGCCAATACTATTGAAAATTTTACCTGCTCTTAAATGAATATTTGGTAACAAAGAAGTCTCTATACTTAAATCCGCTTCATCTAAAATTTCCATATATGATTTTAAGGCTTTTTTAAATTCTCCTTTTTGAAGATAAAAGTACCCAAGATTCGATGAAACAATTTCTTTCAAAATTCTGTCATCTCCACATTCCCGAAGAGCCTCTAAGCTATAAGTAATTGAAGATTCCAAATTATTCCTTGCGAAACTTGCGATTGCTAGAGCATTTAAAACAAATCCTAGTTGTTCTGTTTGTAGTAAAGTTTCTTTAAGTATATTAGTTGCCTTTTTATATTCGTGCTTATACATACATATTATTGCATAACGAAGGAGTATATCTGACGTTACATTTTGACTATCCCTCGCAAATTCAATAATTCTTTCCTCGATTTTTTGCAGAAAAGAATAATCATTATCCGAAAGTTGTTTGCTAGGTTTTTCTACTGAAAGATAAAGATCTTCACAAATTTTTTCTAAAGAAATCCGTATTTCATCCATATCATCAAATTTAACTTTTGATGCCTCCAATTCCTCATTTTTTCCTATTTCCAATTCAGAAATAGGATATGATTTTTGAATCCCTGAACTGGAATCTTCATCGTTATTTAACTTATCTTGATCAAAATAATCTATTTCTATTTTTTCGTTTTCCGCTTCGATTTCTAGAGTATCTTTCTTTGTAACTTCGATATTTTCTCTGAGGACATCAAATATCTCATCGCTGTCATCATTCTTGTCGTTTATAGTTTTTTCTATTTTTGAGTCATCATTTTGTTCTTCTTCTTTAGAAACTTCAGAAAATTCCTTAGAAAAAGAAAACAAAGTTTTATCTACTTCTGATTTTCTGAAAAAAGATATTTCGTCTCTTTTATTTAGTTGAATATCCTTTTTAGAATCCACTTCATTATCAATTATTCTGTCATGTATCGGAGAGTCGTCATTTTTTGGTAAGTTTTTAGATTCTTCCAGAAAGAAAGGAAGCTCAATTTGAGACAAATCTTCTAATGTTTTTTCTGAGTTAATAGATTCTTTTTCCTCTAAATCAATCTTTTCTTCTATTTCATCTTCTATTTTAGAAATAGATTCTTTTTCCTCTAAATCAATCTTTTCTTCTATTTCATCTTCTATTTTA
>CAZLCI010000010.1:9869-46121 GCA_964558115.1 uncultured Nitrospinaceae bacterium
TTCTTTTTCCTCTAAATCAATCTTTTCTTCTATTTCATCTTCTATTTTAGAAATAAATTCTTTTTCCTCTAAATCAATCTTTTCTTCTATTTCATCTTCTATTTTAGAAATAAATTCTTTTTCCTCTAGATCAATCTTTTCTTCTATTTCAGAAATAGGTTTTCTCTTTTTTGAAAATGGAAAACTTAAAAAATTATAAATTTTAGAATTTATTAATTGTTTAGAATTTTCCCTCTCAAAGATTGGTCTTGGTGATACAGATTTTTCTATTAATTTATTTGTTTCATTTTTTTCTAAAGATATAAATGTAGTCTTATTTCCAGAGATCATTTCAACAGAATCATTTGAAGATAAACTTTTGCTTATATCTCTAAGCAAGAAATCAGGATCATCTTTTCTTAATCTTTTAGTACTGCTGAAACGGAAGAAAAGAAATACCAAAAAACCTATCAGGGTAACTGTAACCAAAATCAGAAAATCTGGAGAAAAAAGCCAAGAAATCAAATCATCTTCTCCTTAAACAAGAAACTTTTTAAGAGGTATGCCAGGCGTAGCCCCTGTATGAACACCATCCTCAACAACAACAACTCCGTTAACTAAAACCATTTTAATTCCTTCGGGATAAACCATGGGGTTTTCATAAGTACTTTTGTCTTGAATTTTCTTTGGATCAAATAAAACTAGATCAGCTCTCATTCTTGGAGCAATTTTTCCTCTGTCTTTTATCCCTAGTCTGCTGCATGGCAATGATGTCATTTTTCTTATAGCCTCTGACATAGTCATGAGTTTTTCTTTAACCACTAATGAACCCAAAACTTGAGGAAATGTTCCAAAATTTCTAGGATGTGGCTTTCCCACCCCAAGTGGTGGGTTATGAGTAAGGGCTCCCGCATCAGAACCAACCATGGTATAATCTTTTTTCAAAATTCTACGCATGTTCGCTTCATTCATCATAAAAATAATAATTTCTACATTCAATTTTTCTTCTATCAATAAGTCTAAAGTAACCTCCGCTGGTTTTTTAGATTTTTCTTTTGCAAGTTGAAATAAGGTTTTTCCCTCTGCGTCTTTATTTTTTTTTGTCAGAACACGACTGATTAGAATATTATTCCAATCTTTGTCAGTTTTTCTTTTTTTAGATAGTTCAGAAATTAAACGTTTTCTTGTTTCTTTCTTTGAAAGACGTTTAATCTTTTCATCCAACAAACCTTCCTGAGCCCATTCAGAAAGAAGCGCACTTAAATGTGTATTAGAAGCAATATATGGATATCGATCGCATGTTACATCGTGTCCGTCATTCCGATACTCTTCAATAATTTCAAAAGCCGCATCTAATTTATTCCAATTTTTTTCTCCTGCTGTTTTTAAATGACTAATTTGTATTGGAATATTTGCTTGCTTTGAAATATTTAATACCTCTTCGATACTTTCAATAAGTAAATCTCCTTCACTTCTCATGTGAGTCGCAAAAAATCCTCCTCTATTTGCAGCAATTTTACAAAGCGAAACTAATTCACTTGATTCTGCAAAATTAGCGGGTGCGTAAACTAGTCCTGTTGACAACCCGAACGCGCCTTGTTTCATTCCTTCATCAACTAATTTTTCCATTTCTAAAAGCTGTTTTTGATTACAAGGTGACGCACTACCACCCATAACACTTGCCCTTATTGTATTATGACCAATTAGCGGAACATAATTTAATGCAATCCCTTGCTTTTCGATTCTTTTCAAATAATCCTCGAGTGTTTTGAAGGACAATTCAAGATCAAACTGCTCCTTATATAAACTCTGTCGAAATTGAAATTCAATTCCACCTATCGGAGCTGCTGAATAACCACAATTCCCTCCTACCTCTGTCGTAATTCCTTGTTTAACTTTTGCTTCAGCAGATGGATTGATCAATAAGTAATAATCTGAATGGCCATGAATATCTATAAAACCAGGACAAATTGCTAGACCCGTAGCATCGATTTCTTTTAAAGATTTTCCAGGAATTGAGGTGTCTACACTACATATATAACCGTCATCAATAGCGATATCACTCACATACGGATCGGAACCTAGTCCATCATAGATATCTACATTTCTAAAAATTAAATTTTTCATCGGAAGAAACCTGAAAATTACTGGGCGAGATGACTAATAATGTCATAAAAAAATAAAAAAAACTACGGTTAAATTTATAGAATCAATCTATCTTGTATTTCCTTATTTTGATCAATAAATAAATTTTGACCTTTTATGCAAGTAACGTACCGAAGAGTCTTTTTATCTAAAACACAAAAATTAACTTCAGACCCTGAAATAATTGTGCCAAAATTTTCTTCAAGACCTAACAATTTTGCAGGATTTCTAGTTAGTGTTGCAATTGCTGAAATATAATCTATGCCACTCCATTCCTTAAAAAATGGAAGAACTTCACCTAACGAAAGCTTACTACCTTTAAGAACCTTTTTGTCTCCAGATTTTTCTGGAAATAAACCTTTATCTGAGACTAGATCTGAAGTTAAAACTATTTTTGTCCATCCCTTATTTCTTACAAAGTTTTTAACTATATCTGGTGAAATATGAATCCCATCAGAAATAATTCCAGTATATAAAAGTGGGTTTTCAATAACCTCTAACATAGGGTCGTCTCTTCTGTGCAAAGCAACTTCAATATCTTTGGAGGCATATCTATTATAGGCATGAACAGCAAATCGGGCCCCTGCATTTACGCAATTTTTTATTTTTTCTGAAGAAGCCATTGTATGACCTATGGCTGGGATAACATCCCTTTCTGACAACCATTTTATAAAATACAATGAATTCTCTAATTCAGGAGAGAACGTGACCATTCTTAGTCCTGGATTTCCAGAGCGTCCAAATCCACCACAAGATTCTGCAATCAATTCTATTTCAGAAGTATCAATTTTTCTTATATATTTTTTTGGATGAGCTCCACGCATTTCAGGATTAAAAAAAGGGCCTTCTAAGTGAACACCAAGAATACAGGATTCAGAACAAGATATCTTATTCTGGTTTTTCCATGCAGATTTAATCGCTTCTGAAGCTGACAATGCTGTCTTTATTGAACAACTAGTTATTGTCGGGAGAAATGAAGTAGTTCCTCTTTTAAATAAATTTTTTGCAATACGATTAATTTTATAGGCTTCTGAAGATAGAATTGCATCTTTGCCAAATCCATTCACTTGCAAATCAATAAAACCAGGGGTTAAAATTAAATTAGAAAGATCGTAAACTTGAGTTTCTTTAGGAATATCTATGCTAGAACTAGCGCCAACATAAACTACAGAAGAATCGTCGATAAGAACTAAAGAATTGCTTATCTTTTCGGTAGGGGTATAAACCTCGCAACCTTGAAGAGCGAGGTATCTAGTCATAATTAATTTATTTCTTCTTTTTCAGTTCAGCCCTCACAGCAGTATTAGCTGAAACGAGCAAATTGACATTTTCTAAAGCAAAATCATATAGATTTCTTTGAACTTTTGCGAGAATAAGATGTGCAGCTAGTGTGTTTACTCCCGGCATAAAATCTATTTTTTGTTTTTCTGGATTTTTTGAAAGCTCTTTTACTTCAAGCATAATTTCCTTATCACTATAAAGTTCTGAATTAATATATTCATACGTCAACTTCACATAATCTCTTTCTTTTCTCTCCTGTTCTTTCGTCTCTCGTACAATATTTTCCATATCTGAAGATAATGGTTTTTTCTTGCTTTTCACACAAATCTTTTTTATTTCCTTAAAAAAGTTCTCTTTTTTATAACCGTCGGGGAGTTCAGACTCGGGTATTTTGCTGCTAATTTCAAAACTAATTCCCTGGCCTGTAAATTTAGGTGGACCAATTTCGTAAGTTATTGCTCTATAGTTGAATCTATCCCCTTTTTTTGGTTCATATTTTTTCTGAAGATCTTTACTCAAAGAAACCAAAGTTTGAGAGGCAATTTTTGTAAAAAGCTGTTCTTGCAATGAACCCATTCAACTTTCCCCTATATTAAAATTTATAAAGAAAACAATGGAGTGAAGATGCCTATACTTGAAGTCACAGTCAAGATGAAAAAGATAAAAAATTCAAAAAATATTATACAAAAACAAGAAAAATGATTTAAATTAAAATGAAATTATTACATTAGGAGATAGCCCATGAAAAAAAATTTAAATATTCGTTTTGGAGGATATTCTCCACCTGAAACTACTCATAGCCGAGCAACATTGTTTTTTAAAAATTCTATCGAAAAAGATAAAAGATTTAAAGTTGATCTTTTTTGGAATATTTTAGACTTTGGATATAGAGCCGAGGATCTCCTTAGCATGGTTGAATCTGGAATACTAACGATGTGTTATTTTTCAACTAGTTATTTAATGGAAAGAGTTAAGGAACTAGGAATTATAGATTTGCCGTTTATCTTCAGAGACTTAAAACATGCTCATAAAAATTTAGATGGAAAATTGGGTAAAATGCTTTCAAAAAAAATAGAAATGGAAACAAATTTTACTGTTTTAGGTTTTTGGGATAACGGGTTTAGACATCTTTCTAACAATTTACATCCAGTCTATGAACCTTCTGACTGTAAAAACATGAAAATTCGACTTCAACCAAACGATATTCATGTGCAAACATTTAAGGCCCTGAAGTCAAAACCAGTAGCAATTGATCTCAAACCTGGAATGAAAAAAATTCAGTTGGGAGAAGTAGATGCACAAGAAAATCCCCTAGAAAATACAATGACATATAACGTTGACAAATATCATAAATATATAACTTTAACCGGACACTTTTACGGTGCAAGGGGAATTTTTTGTAACAAGGATTTCTTTAAAGAATTAAGTAAAAATAAGCAAACACTTCTGAAATTAAGTATAAGAAAAGCTATCGAAAAACAAAGAAAATTATCAGAAAAAAAAGAAAATGAAGTTTCAAAAATACTCAAGAATAGAGGTATCGAAATTATAAAACTTAATTCAAAGAAAAAAAACAATTTCAAAAAAGAAGTCTCTTCTATAATAGAAAAAGCAAAAAAAACTTTAGGCACAAAAATATTTGATTTAATAGTGGATTAGAATTATTAGATTTTTAATTTTTCCAGATCTAATGATGACGTCGCTGAGATAAGTTTTTCTTTTCTCTTTAAATCTCCATTTTTTTTATTCGAGTCACTATCTTCATTAACTAAATCAGGAATGAAAGGAAAAACTCCGATAAGAGGTGCTGAACATAATTCTTTTATAGCTTGAGGATTCCTTTTCTTTGAAACATCATGGTCACCATCTACATCATTAAGAATTATACCGGATACTCTAATTCCTTTACTTTCTGCAGTTCGTAATGTTAATTGTGTGTGATTTAAACAGCCGAGACCTAGAGATGAAATTATTACAAGATCTAATCCAGAGTCTTTGATCAAATCTATTACCTGAATTTCGGGTGTTAATGGTACCATGAGACCACCACAACCTTCTATAATAACAGGACCTTTATAAGATTTTAATTCGCTAATCATGGCCAATATTTTAGAATAATCTATATGGTTTCCTTCAATTTCTGCCGCGTACAAGGGCGCAAGTGGTGATTTGTAGCGATAAGGACAAATTTGATCTAATGATCTCAAGTCCGAAGCGGCATTCCTAAGAGTGATTGCATCACTTGGAAAATGCAATCCTGAAATACAAGCACTTTCTAAAGGTTTCATCACACGTGGGAAAAGGCCCAAACTAGACCAGTAGTAAAGTATCGCAGAGCCCACTATGGTCTTTCCTACACCTGTTCCAGTTCCAGTAATAAAAATTGATGGGAAAGTCATTTTTTTATTAACCTCTTTAAAAATTTAAACAATCTTACCGCGTAAAGGTAATATGAAAATCAAAAGAGCTAACATAGCGAGTATGGAACTTGCATGTAACAAAACTTGATAACTAAAATAATTTATAAGTATCCCAGAAATAAGTACACCTAAAGTAGCACCAATACCATATGTAAAAACACTATACAGAGACTGGGTTGAATTTTTATTTTCTTCCGTACTTTGCAAATCTAAATACTGTATGGATGCAGGGTGAAGAACTCCAAATGTTAATCCATGTAAGATCTGAATTGAAATTAAAAAAATAATCTCATCAGTAATTGCTATTAGTTCCCATCTTACAGCTGTAGCCAAAATACCTACAATTATCATCATCTTAACACCTATATAAGTTCTAATTTTTCCAGCAAAAAAAAGAAAAAATATCTCACTAACAACACCTAAAATCCATGCAAATCCAATTAGAAAAGCACTCATTCCTAAATTTTTCAGATGAATACTAAAATATAAACCAAACGGTCCTGAAGTTGCAGAAACTATCGCACTAACTAAGAAAAAATTTAATAAATTTTTATTCTCTTTTATGGATGCGAATAATTGTGAGATAAAAAAAGGTTTCGTATTTTCATTACTATCGGGAACAAGCAAAATAAAAAATCCGGAAATTAGACCTGAAATAGAAATTAAAAGAAAAATATAATTTTCGCTAAAAATATCTATGATCTTTCCTGTAATTAATGCCGCGATAATAAAACCTAACGAACCCCACCACCTTATTTTTCCATAATCAATTCCTGCTTTTTTTGCCTCCTTTAAACATAAGTTTTCAACTATCGGTACAACTGGACTTTTCAAACAATAAAAAAAAGTAATAAAGAAAAAAAGAATCCAAAATTCTCTGAGATTCCATAAATAAAATGCAACGAATGATGCGGTCAATGTACTAAAAAAGATTAGTTTTTTTTCAATCTTATATTTGTCCGCGATAGCACCAAAAATAAACGGCATAATCATTGCTGCAAGTCTAGGAGAAGCGTTTAAAATTCCTAGTTTAAGACCTTCAATCCCAATTGAATCATAAAAAATATTTACAAACGGAAGAATTACACCTACTCCAAAGAAATGAAGAAAATAGAATGCTGGCATTCGAAAAAAAATGGATTTATTTTTATAAAATTTTAGATTTGTCAAAATGTTCTTTTAAAAATTAAAATTATAGTATTTTTATTTAGTCATTAAAAAATGTTTTATCACATAATAGATAAAATTGATTTTCACTTTACAATATAGGCTGATATAATTTTTAAAATTAATAGCCCGTCTGTAAAATTATTTTGATTTTTTTCAGGAGTAAACAATGGATCAAAAGGTCCTTATGACTATAGCTAGTCAAATGGTTTTAAGCGGAAAAGGAATTTTAGCTGCAGATGAAAGTTCAGGGACAATTAAAAAAAGATTAGATAGCATTAATGTTGAGTCTACTGAGGAAAATCGCAGAAATTATAGAGAACTACTTTTCACAACAGATGGCATAGAAAATTACATAAGTGGTGTAATTCTTTTTGACGAAACCCTTCGTCAAAGTTCTAATAGCAACATTCCATTCCCCGAATTACTTTCAAAAAAAGGTATTATACCAGGAATTAAAGTAGATATGGGAGCGAAAGAACTTGCTCTATCTTCTGGAGAAAAAATCACAGAGGGATTAGATGGTCTACGTGAACGATTGCAGGAATATGTCCAACTTGGAGCAAAATTTACTAAGTGGAGAGCTGTAATCGAGATTAAGGAGGAACTCCCTTCACAGTATTGTATAGATGTAAACGCTCATGCTCTTGCTAGATATGCTGCTCTTTCACAGGAATCAGGTTTAGTGCCAATAGTTGAGCCTGAGGTTTTGATGGATGGAAAACACACTATTGATAGATGTAAAGAGGTAACAGAAAAAACCTTAAAAACTGTTTTTCACGAACTATTTAAGCAGAATGTCCTTTTAGAGGGAATGGTTTTAAAACCCAATATGGTAATTTCCGGTTCTGAATGTTCTGTACAAGCTGATTCTAATGAAATTGCTATTAAAACAGTTGAGACTTTATTGAGATGCGTTCCTTCATCAGTGCCAGGAATTGCCTTTTTATCAGGCGGACAATCTGACGAATTCGCAACTCAAAACTTAAATGCAATGAATGCACTTGATTCTTATCCACATCCATGGGAGTTAAGTTTTTCATATGGAAGAGCTCTTCAAGCAGCATGTCTAAAAGCATGGAATGGAGATTCTAATAATCTCGCAAAAGCACAAAAGGTTTTTTCTCACCGTTGTAAATGTAATGGTGCTGCTAGAAATGGTTCATATTCTGAAAAAACAGAACAAGAAATTTCTATTACATAAAAAATGAAAAGTACTTTTTTTCTGTTTTCAGTTAGAATTTAATAGATATCTCTCACGGAAAAAAATGCAAAACCCAAATACAGAACCTTTACGATTAGAAGAACATTTAGTCTCTTCAGGTTTAGAGGATGAGATTTTGCAAATTCTTTTAGTCATCGCACAATCTTCAAAGTTAATAAATTCTAAAGTTTTAAAGGCTGGACTTAACGATATATTAGGTGCAACGGGTGAGAAAAACGTTCAGGGAGAAGAAGTGCAAAAACTTGACGAATTTGCTGATTCCCTATTAAGAGACGAATTCGAGAAAAAAGAATTAGTAGGAGGAATTGCTAGCGAAGAAATGGAAAATATCTATTCTATTGCAAAAGATAAAAATTATCTGCTCCTGTATGATCCCCTCGACGGATCATCAAATATTGATGTAAACGTTAGCATAGGTACTATTTTTTCAATATTAAAAAGAGAATCTACTGAAAAACCTGTTTCCAAAATTGATTTCCTGCAACCTGGAACAAATCAAATTTCATCAGGTTATATCATCTATGGTTCTTCTACTATGTTTGTCTATACGGTAGGAAAAGGAGTTCACGGATTTACACTAGACACTTCTAAAAATGATTTTTTTCTTTCACATCCAAATATTTCTACACCAGTAAAAGGGAAGATCTTTAGTATAAACGAGGGTAATAGCGTGAATTGGTCGAAAGGTACTTCACAATATATTTCTTTTCTAAAAAAAGACAATCCTAGTGAAGGGACACCTTACTCAGGAAGATACATTGGGTCCTTAGTTGCTGATTTTCATAGAAATCTTCTCAAAGGTGGAATTTTTTTGTACCCGAACGATAAAAAAAATCAAAATGGAAAGCTCAGACTTTTATATGAATGCAATCCAATGTCTTATATAGTGGAACAGGCAGGGGGTGCATCTTCCAATGGCTCAAAAAGAATTTTAGAGATAATTCCTGAAGAACTTCACCAAAGAACCCCTTTTTTGATTGGGAGCAAACAAGATGTGCAAGATGCAACTAAATTTCACAAGAGTTAGTTTGTCCTTTAAAAAATTTCTTTTTCTAATAACTTCATTTTTATTAGTTGGATGTGTTTCGATCGAAGATTTCGATAAAAAATCCAATGAAGCAATTGGGCTAAGACGAAATTTAGAAGCATCAAAAAATAAAATAATATCTTTGCAAGCTGTAAGAGATTCGTTAAACAGAAAAATTAAAAAAAATAATCAGATAAACGAAGAACTTGAACAACAATTAACTATGTCATGGAGAAAGAAACAAAAAGACACTGTTAAAATGTCAGATTTACGTTCCCAAATTTCAAGACAAAAAAGATTGGGAAATGAAAATAAAAATAAGATGTCTGAATTAAATTTAAAATTAGAAAATTCAAAAAAAACAAATATAGTTCTTGAAAAGAACCTTACAAAAATCAGAAAAAGATTAATACGCTTTGAAGATAAAATACGCTTACAAAATCAAGTTTATAAAGACCTAAAAAATCAATTCAGAAAGGCAATCAAAAACAAAATCGTTAAAATACTACGAAAAAAACAGAGAGTAGTAATACGAATTTCAAGCAAGATTCTTTTTCGTTCCGGAAGAGCAAAAGTAAGGAAAAATGGCAGACCACTTTTAAGAAAAATAGCTTCTGTAATTAAACGTTATTCAAATCGTGAAATTCAGGTACAAGGTCATACAGACAACGTCCAGATTAAAGGGCAACTAGCTGAAAAATGGGAAACAAATTGGGAATTGTCTACCGCACGTGCAACAAGTGTTTTAAGATATTTAGTAGAAATAGGAGATGTTGACCCAAGAAATTCATCTGCCGCTGGTTTGGGAGAATTTAATCCTATTGCAACAAACAATTCAAAAAAAGGAAAAAGTTTAAACAGAAGGATAGAAATTATTATTTTTCCCCCTAATAACCGTTAATTTTAAAAAAATGAATACTTTCTAAAATGAGGATTTTTTTTGCTAAGTATAGATTGTGTTACCGTAGGTCCTTTTCAAGTAAATAGTTATCTAGTTACTTGCACAGAAACAATGAAGGGCATTTATATTGATCCTGGCTCAGATATAAATGAAGTTTTAAAAATTGCAGAGAAAAGACAAATTTCTATTGAAAAAATTGTTGGAACTCATGCTCATATTGATCATGCAGAAGGTGTTTATAAAGTAAAGGAAGCTATTAATATTCCATATTGGCTTCACGAAAAAGAAGTAAAAAACCTCGAAAGTATGCCAGAAATTGCAAATGGTTATGGATTACCAATTCCCAAGGTACCAGAAGTTGATGATTTCCTTATTCCAAATCAAAAGATAAAAGTTGGCAATCTTGATTTTAAAATTTTACTAACTGACGGTCATTCACCAGGGAATATAACTTTGTATACTATGGATAAAGAGACTAAAAAGAATCATGCAATTGTTGGAGATAGCCTATTTGCGGGCTCTATAGGTAGAACTGATCTTCCTGGCGGAGATTTATCCACTCTTCTCGCAAGTATAAGATCTCAGTTGTTCACTCTACCTCCTGATACAATCATCTATTCTGGTCATGGGCCATCAACTACTATAGAAATTGAAATAAAAAATAATCCTTTTCTAAATTAAGGAAAATATAAGTTATGACCTCTGAATGTTCTGATTTTCAAGATCATCCATATCTTAAAAATAATATAAATTACTGCATTACGTGTGGCTCAAAACTTGTTTATCGTTCATGGGTTGAGGGCGATTCTAGTAAACAACTTTGTTGCAGTAAGCCAAATTGTAATTATGTACATTTTTTAGATCCAAAGCTTGCGACTGGTGTCGTTACACTTTTTGAAAATAAAGTTATCTTGCTTAAACGAGCATATAATCCAGGAAAAAACTACTGGACTTTTCCTGGTGGCTTTGTCAATAGAGGTGAAATTGTAGAACAAGCAGCAAAAAGAGAAGTTTTTGAAGAAGTTGGAATAAAAATTGATATTAAAAGTCTTCTAGGCGTCTATTCATTTAATCATGAACCAACTGTTCTAGTTGCATATGTTGGAGTTGTAATTGATGGTATACCAACTATAAACAGTGAATCTACAGATATTAAATTTGTTTTAAGTTCAGACATAATATTGGATGAACTTGCTTTTGAAACAACAAAAGCTGCGATTTACGACTTTCAGAAAATAGAAACAATATAACTTCCATAAGTATTAAATTAGAAAAAAAGAAAAAATAATAAAAAAAGTCCTATTTTTTTCATTATCTCTATATTGTCAACGAAAAAACCTAACATACAACCAAAAAAAATAAAGAAATATTAATTATAATATATTTAAATACAAATACTTATGGCTACTGATTAAAATTTTACTTGAACTAACCCTCATTTCTGTCTATAATCAAAGACGTTCTAAGAAATATTTCATTGTTTTTAGCTTTCCGCCGCTAGAGAAAAAAGAATGAAAAATCTTAAAAGGGACCTTTTTTCCTTACTTTCCCTAGCTAGCAATGCAACAGAAGCTTATAGTGCCTGTCTTTTTCTAGAAAATAGAAAAAAAGATAAATATCAGTTGGTATCAGTACACAGTTTAAGTCCCCATATTATAGTTGACGCTTCAATAGAGACTGGACAGGGTTTTCTAGGTTGGGTACTAGAGAATAATGAGCCTTTAAGCGTAAATCAATTTGATAAAGATACTATTACTCTAGGGTATTATAGCCGTCACGAAAATATAAAGTCATTTATGGCTACACCATTGCTAAGTAAAAAGGCAAGAGGTGCATTAGCTATTGATAGTAAGAAGTCCTGGGTTTTTACAAACAAAACACAAAAAATTATCGCAGGGTTTGCCCAACAATTTGCATACATTGTAGAAGAAGCCCTTTCTACAGCTGAAAAAGAAAAAAAGATGGTAGATTTATTCTCATTTTCAGATTATTTAAACACTCTCAGAATTTGCAAAACAGAAAAACAACTTCTTGAAAATATTTGTAGGGTACCAAGGGAAATAATCCCCTCCGATTCCTGCTTCCTCGTATTGGTTGACGGGGAAGCGGGACGACCCTATTTAGCAAATGCTTTTGGATTTGATGAATTATTCTTAGGAAAAATTAAAATTCATCCATATCGTAGTATTAGCGGACATGTCATGAAAAAAAATGAGTCACTACGATTAACGGACATTAGAGGAGCAAAAAGAAATCAAGCGCTTTTCGATCCAGATGAACCATCATTAGATGTACGTTCTGTAATAGCTGTTCCACTTTGTGATGATGAGAAAACTTTTGGAGTCTTAGGTTTTACTGGCAAAAGAAGAAACCAATTTGAATCTTTTCTTGTAAAAAGATCTGAAATTATCGGAGAAATTATTTCTGACATGATAAAAAAAATTCGATTAGAAAAAGATGTAAAAATTAATAAAGAATTAAATACAAAAACTAAAGAAGAAAATAAATTTTATTTAAGAAACCATTTACAACAAATTCTGCCTGAAAGGAAAAAAACAGGCAGACAGGTTTCACTTCTAACGATCTCAGCAAAAATAGAAATTGAGCCAAATATAGGAGAAAATGAAAACAAAAAAGAAGAAATATCAGAACACCTTTGGTCTATTCTTAGTTCCTTTAATAAAGCAGAGGATATGCTCATCAAAGGAGATGATAACTGCTTATTACTCCTTTTAGAAAACTCCTCTCAAGAATATGCAGAAACAATCGTAAATAGAATTATAAAAATCATAAACGGTTCTTACTGTAAAATCGAAGAAAACGATTTTGAGATTAAAGCAATAATAGGAAATGCAACTTTTCCTCATGATGCAGAAGGCCCAGATTCTCTCATTTCTGCATCAATAAGATCTTACGAACATTCGGAGATAGAACTTGATTAAAACATTGCAAGAGAAAATTTCAAATACAGGCAAATTCACTCAAGCATTTAATTCATTAGTAGGTGAAAAGATAGCTATGGACCTTGGAACTGCTAACACACTCGTTTATACAAAAGAAAGAGGGATTGTAATAGATGAACCATCATTTGTAGCTCTGAATGCAGAAAATGGGAATTCGGTTCTCGCGGTCGGTCAACGAGCAAAAGAAATGTTTGGGAGAACAACAGGGAAAATAAAGACAATACGGCCAATGAAGGACGGTGTGATAGCCGATTTTGATGTCACAAAAGCAATGATAAAACATTTTATTAAATCAGCAATTCCTCAGAAAAAATTCACAAAACCAACTATTATGGTATGTGTCCCTGCCGGCATAACAAGTGTTGAGATGAAAGCCGTCATAGATTCTGCAATTCAATGTGGTGCAGGCAAAGTACATCTAATAGAAGAGCCTATGGCTGCAGCAATAGGAAGTAAGCTTCCAATTCATGATATATCGGGCTCAATGATAATTGATATCGGGGGAGGAACGACAGAGGTAGCCGTAATAACTCAATATTCAATTGCCTATTCAGAATCTCTTAGAATTGCTGGTGATACTATGGATGAATGTATTCAAAAATATATGAGAAGAGAACATGGGCTTCGAATAGGTCCTTTTGAAGCGGAAAAAGTTAAAATATCTATTGGCTCTGCTGTTCCTCTTGCGAAAAAACTTGAGTGTGAGGTGACTGGAAGTGATATCTCAACAGGGATACCAAAAACTGTTCTGATGAATGATGGAAACATTCGAGAAGCTCTAAGTGCTCCGTTAAAAGCTATAGTAGATTCCATCAAAAAAGCGTTATCCAAGACAAGTCCTGAACTCGCTATAGACATAAGAAGACGTGGTGTTGTACTTGCTGGCGGGGGTTCATTACTTAAAGGACTAGGAACAAGACTGCATCAGGAAACTGATCTTCCAATTTATAGAGTTAAGGACCCTCTGACCGCAGTAGTGCGCGGAACTGGTTATGTTTTAGATAATTTCAAAAACTTAAATCAAGTTTGTTTAAATTAATCCCCCCCATAGCCGGAGACTTAACTAGAAATTTAGTGAGTTTCCGGCTCACTTATCCTTTAAAATTTACTTTAAAAAAAATATAATTAGTTTAGAAATTTAATAGAATATTATGTCAAAGGAGCCAATTGTGTCATTTAATATCGAAAAGAATGAGATTTTGATGTCTGCTAATATAGAAGAGATGAAGCTTGTTTACAGAGTACTTCATAAACATATTACAGAAAATTTAGAATTAATGGATTCTATGTTTTTAGAAAATTTACAATCGACACTTCAAGAAAAAGCTCAAAAAGAAGGCATAGATATTGGACATCATTCTGCCTGGGACCTTTGGCTAGGTAATGAATCTTCTGTTCCATGTGAAGAAAGAGTCAAAAAAAGAAAACAATTTTAAGAAGAAAGTGGATTTTCAAAAATAATACTTCTAAACAAATGGCTGTCGAAATACCATTTCAAAGAACAGACAAGCTTTTCATTTTCAAGAAATAATATAACTGCTGAACGGTTCCATTCAGAACTATTATCAGATCTAGACCACACTAAAATACCGGAGCAACCATTTAAGTGAATTTCGTCAAAACACAGAATTTTTCCAGACTTCTTCAATAGATCAATACAGGCTACAGAGACAAATTCATTTCCTGTTCTTTTTTCTCCACCTACTACGAGTTCAATATCATTTAAAAATATTTTTTCCAGAAGACTTTTGTCTCTTTTCTGAAGAGCATCTTTAAACTTGTCAATTAATGCGTTTGCCTCTTCTCGTTCATTAGAAACTGGGAATGGAATATTCTTTTTCCATTTATTGAAAACAAGAGAATATTGTTTTTTACTCTCTTCTATGATTTCAGAAATTTTTTCTTCTTTAATTCCTAAAATTTCTGAAGACATAGAAACATACTCATTCTCAAAAAAATTTTTAATAACTAGAACTAAACGCTGTTCGAAATTCATATATTGTAAAAAAAACAGAAATTCAAAAGATATCTTTGTTTTTGTTTTTCGTTTGCTTAAAGAAGAAATTTGTTTTTTATATTCAGCTTGAAGAAAAGGTGCAAAATCAGGAAAATTAAATTCATATAATGGCAATGCAGGTTTATCATTATTTCTCTTTTGGGAAAGTTTGGATATTTGAAAAACAAACCATCGAAAAATGTCGGAATTTGGTGATATGGAATCAGGTTTTTCAATAGCTGACAAAACAGCTTCTTGTACAATATCCTCCGCATCAAAAAGATCTAGATTAAGAGTGAAAGCGAATTCTCTCAATAAGCTATCTTCGGAAGATAAGAATTCCTCTAAATTAAACATATTGTAAACTTTTTATTAATTTGAAAACATTTCTTTAATATCTGGAGCAATGATTAAAGTAGCATCTGTTTTTTCAATAACTTCAGACCTATCAACATCTGGTGCAATTTCCCTTAAAACAAGACCTTCCTTTTCTACTGTTATCAGAGCTAAATCAGTTAAAATTAAATTAACAACACCTTTGCCAGTTAAAGGTAAAGTACAATCTTTAAGAATCTTTGGGGCTCCACGTTTTGTAACATGCTCCATTGTAACGATTACTTTTTTAGCACCTACAACCAAATCCATAGCGCCGCCCATTCCAGAAATCATTTTTCCAGGAACTGCCCAATTTGCTAGATCTCCATTTTCTGCTACTTCCATAGCCCCAAGTATAGTGACATCAATATGTCCACCCCTAACCATAGAAAACGAAAGAGAACTATCAAAAAAGGAGCCTCCTTCTTGAATAGTAACTGTTTCTTTGCTCGCATTAATCAGATCAGCATCTTCCTCTCCAGAAAAAGGGGATGGACCTAAATTTAGAATGCCGTTCTCTGAGTGGATAGTTATATTTTGAGAATCTACGAGATAATTAGAAACAAGAGTAGGTATTCCTAGTCCTAGGTTGACGTATGATCCATTAGGCAACTCTGAAGCTGCTCTTTCTGCAATTTGTTCTCTAGTTAACGACATCAAACTTTCTCCTGTTTTTTAACTATTTTCTGATTTTTAAAATTTCAATCGGTTTTGTCGGATCTTCTCCTTTAACAATTCTGTCCACAAAAATTCCAGGTGTATGTACTTCATCAGGATTTAGGCTTCCAACTGGAAGGATCTCTTCGACTTCAACAATAGTAACTTTAGAAGCAGTTGCCATTATAGGATTAAAATTTCTAGCGCTTTGTCTGTATAAAAGATTCCCATTTTGATCTGCTTTCCAAGCTCTGATAAGAGAAAAATCTGCTTTAATAGGATTTTCAAAAATATGTTCTACACCATCAATTATCCTGCTCTCTTTATTCTCAGCAACAACTGTTCCTGCTCCAGTTGGTGTGAAAAATCCACCTATTCCAGAACCTCCAGCACGAATTCTTTCAGAAAAAGTACCTTGAGGACATATTTCAATTTTTATTTCTTCTCCCATTACTTGATCTTCATATGCCTTACAAGCTGGACCAACCCTACTTGCAATAATAGAACTGACTTGCTTTTTTTCAAAAAGTAACCCTACACCCCAATTATCCATACCACCTGCATTACTTATAAGGTGAAAATTACCTACATTTTCCCTTACACTAAGAGCAGTACATAAATTATGTGCCATTCCACATATACCAAAACCCCCAATCAGAATGGATGCACCATCATGGATATCTGATACGGCTGCAGTCGAACTTTTAAAAATTTTGGACATTTATTACCTCAATTTATACATATAATTTAACGTTTTTCTGTAGACTAATTATCAAAGATTCTTTTAAACAAACCTTTCACAGGCGAATATTGTTTAACAACAAAAACTGTTTTTTTTGAATTACGAGAAATTCTTTCTGGAGTTGAGCCTACAGTCCTTTTGAAAAAATTATCTCTTGACGCACCGATCATTATCGCATCGTATTTTTCCGACTCATCAATAATTCCATATGTGACGGAAGTATTTTTGATTAATTTTGCATCTACCAAGGGTCCATTTAAATCATGAATTCTTGCCTCTGCTTCAAGTAAATTAGAGAGCACCTTATCCTCTTGCTCAAGAGAAACATTAGGACGGACAACAGAACAAAGATGTATCAGCCCTTTATCTTTCTCTAGTAATGATGAAGCATATTTTTCCGATAAAATCGAATTTACTCCCCCAGAAGTAGGAATGAGTATCTTCTCTAAATTTAAGTCTCCTTCAATTTTTGCTAACAAAATATTTGCCCTTGCATACTTAACAACATCATCTACAACTTCTCCCATTATACGATTTGCAGTAGATGTAAATCCTTTCCAACCAAGTAAAATAAGATCACATTTCCATTCCCTCGAAGTTTCAAGAATAGCTCTTGCAGGATTATGAGCAATACGTATTACAGAATTCATGCTCACCCCCTTATTTGCCAAAAATTCGTGAGCTTTTTCAATAAGGACGTGTTCTTTTTCTGCGTCAACATCTTCCACTCTTGGGGTAGATTGCTCAGGAACTGTTAAAACACGAAGAACAACAACTTCTCCGTAATGATCATTCGCAATAGCGGATGCTAATTCAAGGAGTTTTTCCATATTCGCAGGATTTGAAATAGGTACTAATACTCTAAATTTTTCTTCATCATTAATATTACTAGACTCTGCTACAAGAGACGGAGCGCCTGGAAGAGCATCTTCGTCCACCTGAAATCCTTTCCATGCAAAAAAACCGAACACTCCGAACGATAACCACATAATTGCAAAGAAAACGGTTTCTATGTGCTCAAAAAGCAAAACAATTAAATATACATTTGCAATAGTAGCTATGATAGGAAAAATCGGAACAAATGGAACACGAAAAGGTCTTCTTACTTTAGGAAATTTTTTGCGATTATATATCAAGGCAATATTTACAAAAATTAAACCAAGAAGAAGAATCAAATCTGTAAAATGTGCGAGATTCTCGAGTTCAAAACTTCTGGAAAGTTCCATAGTAAGAGCACCAACCAGAAGCAAAGAAATTATAGGTGTTTTAGTTCTAGGATTTATGGCACCCAGTCCTTCAGGTAATTGTCCAAGCTGACTCATTGATAGCACTATCCTAGAACTTGCCAATATAGAGGCATTCGAAGCCGAAATCATAGAAAATAATGAACCTAAAACGATTACCATTCCTCCCACAGGCCCAAGTAAAGTTTTTGCAACATTTCCCATTGCAGCTTCTGTATATTCATTTAAATCAGCAGTAACTAAGATTAGAATAACTAGAGTATAAAGAACTGTAACAATACCAAGTGACCAAAAAATGGCACGAGGTATATTTCTAATTGGTCTTCTAACCTCACCAGCAGAAGCAGCAATTGCGGAAAACCCGAAAAAAGTAATAAAAACTAAACCGGCTGTTGAGCCAATTTTCATAAAATCATAACTCATTTTTTCTGCAAGGATTTCAAAATTTACGTTTTGAAATCCTCCTGAAACAAACCATAAAAGAAGAATAACCTTCCCCGCTGTAATAAAGATCTGGAATCTAGCCGTCTCTTTGGTCCCTTTAATATTGAGAAGTACAAGAGCACCTAGCGATAATAACCCAGCCATTTCTTCAAATGGGGAGTGCCATACAAACTCTTGGAAATAACTGGAAAGACTCGCAATATAGAATGCACAAGAAGAGGTATAACCAATAAGTAATGTCCAACCAACAAAATATGCTATTGGCGGGGAAAATGTTCGTCTTGCATATAAATACCCACCACCGGATTCTGGATACATAGCCGAAAATTCACAGTAAACCATCGCAGTTAAAAGAGCTACAAATGCAGCTATCAAAAAAGCTAATATCGCCCCAGAGCCGACATCTCTAACTGCAAGACCGGATAAGGTGAAAATTCCAGCTGCAATCATAGTTCCAACCCCAATAGACAAAGCAGAAGCAAAGCCCATATCTCTATTAAGTTGGGGTTTAACAGATATTTTTGATTTAGAGGAATTACTCATAAATTTTTAGAACCCTATGCGTTTTCTTAAAATGAATTTTAATTTTTGACGAGAATGACATTTTTTTAGAAAAATGAAAATAAGGATCTGATCATTCTGAATAAGACAAATTTATCTTTTTAATTTTATAAACGTTTTCTTCTAAATTAGTTGGTTCAAAAACTTGGCATTCTTCTATATCTTTAGGGTACACATGAAGAGAAACTGAAATAGTAGTGCTTCGATTAGCTACCATATGAATATCAGCACAACTACAAACGTTATTTGGTGTTTGGGCAAAAGGGGTATACGTTTCCATCTTAGACAAGTAAACAAATTCTTTCTGAGGATGTTCTTTCTTATCAAAAAAATTTTTTACTTCTAATTCTCCGCTTACCATTCCAAGAATTCCCCAATGACCATCATGATCATGAATAGGTGTTCCTTGCCCGGGTTTCCATACCATGGCAGCAATAGAAAAAAAGTCATCAGGATGTCGAAAAATTAGATGTCTGGCATAATTTGAATCATCAGATTCAAAAGCAAAATCTGGCAAAAAGTTTTTTTCCATTAAAAGTCTACGTAAACCAGGTTCACTTGCCCTCATAAAATCTCTGCCTCTAAAACCTTGGAAGTATAAAAATTCCAAAGCTTTAGAAAATTGATCAATCGCTTCGTTAGTTTGACTTAAGGAAGTATTCATAAATAACTCCAATAAAAAAATCAATAAATTGATTTCAACATATAGGAATATTTATGTCGAGGGTAATATGTAAGTATGGAAAAATCCCCTCGAAAGAACAAATCGAGGGGATTAGAAGTTATGAAATGTTAATTTTTTTTGGTTTAGATTTTTCGGCCAATGGAATAGTTAACAATAAAACACCGTCCTTTAATTCAGCTACAATTTTATCATCTTCTACAGCATCAGGCAGCCTTAGAGTTCTAGAGAATGAAGAATAATTTCTTTCCCTTTTCAAATATTCAAAACTGGAATTAGAAATATCATCTTCCAAATCCGCTTTGATTGTTAATACACCATCATGAACCATAATATCCAAATCTTCTTTATTGTAACCAGGTAGAGATGCTTTTATTACAAATTCATCATCACTTTTAACAACATCTATAGGTAAAAAATCATTTTCGACATAACTACTTCTTAAAAAACTATCATCATTAAAGAAACTATCAAAAGTTGAATCAAACAAACTAAGGGGCCTAAAAGAAATCATATTATTCATTTTTAATCCTCCAATTAAATAAAAATTAATATTTAAAAACATTAAAAAATTAATATATGAGTCATATATTGTCAAGTTACTTTATTCTTTTTATATAAGATAATATGATATTATATTAATAAACATAAAAATCCCTCTATTTCTATGCGATTATATATTTTATTAGATTAGCTTGTTTTGATATTGAAATTAAGGAGGAGGTATTTATTGTTTATAAAAAACACCCCCTCCTTAATATTTATGAGGAGAAATACTCTGCGTCTTCAGGTTTTTGTTTCCAATTCGGATTTGAAGGCCACTCTTTGTGTCGGGAAACTTTATCGCCTCCATATCTCACCCTATAGAGAAGTGTTCTTTGGCTTCCATTTGTGTATTCATGCACCTCACCCGGTGGATGAACAATAAAAGCTCCTGGAGTGACGTCAACATTCCCGTCTGGAGTCTTCATTGCACCGCCTCCTTGAAAACAAAAGTAAATTTCGGTTGCATATGGATGACAATGGTATGGGCTGACTTGCCCAGGCTCCCAGCATGCAACGGTTACATCTCCTTCTCCAAAAGTCCCAAGTATTTTCTCTACGTGCTTTTCTTGATTAAATTCCTGTTCTTGCAACAAATCAAACACATGCATAAAACTATCCTCCATTTATCTATTAAAAAAAATTAAGCAAATTCTTCACAAATTGTAGCCATATATTTTGCACCATCAATTAAATCTTCAATCTTTAAATTTTCGTTCGCGCTATGAGTTCTAGAAGTGATTCTACCTACTCCTGTCGATGCAAGAGGAACCCCTAAATTTCTCAAGACTATATAGCAAGGTGTGCTGCCACTTCCAAATGGATTAATTTCTGCATTTTTCCCGTACAATCTCTGCGAAGCACTCATGCAAGCTTTTACAACTTCAGCCTCAGGATCACTTTTGGCTGGATAAGAACTAAACAGCAACTCAACTTGAATATCTTCAAATCCATGTTTTCTTAAATGATTTTGCACACAATCTCTTATTTTTTTGGGATCTTGATTTGGAACCAATCGACAATCTATCTTTGCTCTTCCACGACCAGAAACAATCGTTTTAACGCCTTCTCCTGTATAACCTGCATCAAAACCAGCCACATTAAATGTTGGATTTGTGAGGTGTCTTCTAGGTAATTCTTCGTCTTTTAAATCTAGTAAAAACTTTCTCAACTCAAATTTTTTCACTCTATCAGCACCATCATATGGGTTGATTTTTTCAACCAATGCATTCTCTGTCTCAGTAAGATCTAGAACATCATCATAAAATCCATCGACAAGAACGTTCTCATTTTCATCTTTCATCGAGGCTAACGCCCAAATAATTCTCCACGCAGCATTTTCATAAATTTGTCCTGACGAACTATGAAAATCCACATTTGCCGTCCTGCAAGTTAACTCTAAATAACATAAACCTTTATTTCCAAGGGAGAGAACTGGAATATCAACTCTAGTTGTATTATCTTCCCATATACACCCATCTGCACTTAATAAATCTTTATTATTCATAACAAAATTTTCCAGGGAAGGGCTCCCAATTTCTTCTTCTCCTTCAATAATATATTTTATGTTACAAGGAAGTTTTCCTCTTACAGCCAAAAACGCTTCAAAGGCAGCAAGACGACTTATTATATTTCCTTTATTGTCAGTCGAACCGCGTGCAATTATATGTTCATCAACAACATTCGCCTCAAATGGAGGGCTTATCCATTCACTTTCAGGATCGGCCGGTTGAACATCATAATGATTATAAAAAAGGAGAGTTTTATCTGATACCCCTTCTATTTTTGAAGTTAAGATAGGATTACCGTCTGTCTCATTAATGCTAGAAGAAAGGCCAGTTTTTTCAATTCTAGAGTGTAACAAACCAGCCATTTCTTTAATTCCAACATTAGTTGTAGAAATACTGGGTTGCCTACAAAGTTCTTGTAAATCTGAAACAAATTTTTCTACATTTTTTTCAATGTATTCGAGAACCTTTTCAAAGTCTTGCCCTTTAGTCACAAAAACCTCCTTTTCTTAATAATAGTCACAAACAAAGTTCTTACACTTATTTGAAAAATTTTATAAGTTCAAGATAAGATAAAAAACATTAATTAATGTGAAAATATTACTTCATACCCTAGGAGATTAAAATGCCTGAAGCACCAGCAAATACAAATTGGTTTACTTACTTCCCAAAAGATTATCGTTGGTCTGCTGCAATTTGCGGAATGGTTTCTGCTGCAAGATGGGGCGCATCAGAAATAGGGGAGATTGATCAAGTTGGAAGAAAACTCGAGAAACATCTCGGGAATGATAATGTTTGGTTTAGAGAATGGGTTAAAATGGCTGACAAAATTCGTGCGCTTGGTATCTCTGCAGAGAGAAAAGGATACGATCTTACTGCGGCAGAGCATCACAAAAGAGCTTGCTCATACTATCAGATGGCGGAAAGATTCAGGACACCTAAAGATAAAAAAGCATTGGACGCATATAGAAAAGGTATGGATTCCTTTAAAAGATACAGCAAATTAATTGACCAACCAAAAATCGAATATGTAGAAGTTCCTTACGAAGGCAAAAAATCTCTGCCTGGGATGTTTGTTCACGCACAAAATACAAAAAAATCTAAACCACCCGTTGTTGTTTTTTTTGATGGTCTTGATGTCACGAAAGAACTTCAATATATGCGAGGCGTTGAAGATTTGGTCAGAAGAGGAATGAGTTGTCTGGTAATGGATGGACCAGGAACAGGAGAAGCAATACGTATGAGGAAAATTTATTTGCGTCATGACTATGAGGTCGCTGGTTCAGCAGCACTGGATTACTTAGAAACTAGAAAAGATGTAAATGCAAAGAAAGCAGCAATTATGGCGATTAGCCTTGGTGGCTACTATGCTCCAAGAATTGCAAGTATGGAGAAAAGATATAAAGCGTGTGTAGCTTGGGGAGCAATCTGGGATTATTACGACACATGGAAAAAAAGAATAGACTCAGCCTATAAAACTGAATTATCTGTTCCAGGACATCATATAACATGGATTTTAAACACAAAAACCGTAGAAGAAGCATTAGAAAAGCTAGACCCTTTTAGGCTTGACGGAGTGGTTCAAAAAATGCGTTGTCCATTTTTGTTAACCCATGGTGCAGACGACAAACAACAACCCATGCATTATGCCAGATCTTTATTTAATGCGGTTGGCTCAAAAGACAAAACATTTAAAATTTTTACTGTAAAAGAAGGTGGATCTCAACATTGTCAGCGTGACAATTTATCAATTGGCACTACTTATATATACGACTGGCTTCAAGAAAAACTAAAAGCCTAAATCATAACTCTAATTTTAGGAGTCTGTTAAATGAACGCTGTAAAAAAAGCTCCATGGTTCGCTTATTTCCCTGAAGACTATAGATGGTCTGCGGCAGTAAGTATTACATATTCTTGCTCATTTTGGGGTGCGTCTACTATGGGTGAAATTCACAGTGCATGCAAAAACTTACATAACAAACTAGGCAATGATAATGCGTGGTTTCGTGAATGGATTAAGTTGGCAGATCGCATTCGTGCCTTAGGATTAGATGCAGAAAAAAAGAAAAACAACCTGACTGCTGCTGCATACCATAAAAGAGCTTGTATGTACTATCAAATGGGAGAACGTTTTAGAACCCCAAAAGATAAAATTGCAAATTCGGCTTACAAAAAATCTCTTGATTCTTTTAGACGTTATTCTAAATTAGTAGATTCTCCGAAAATAGAGCACGTAGAAATACCTTTTGAAAAAAACAAAAAATTACCTGCCATTTTCATACATGCACAAAATACCAGAAAAAAAAGACCACCTGTTGTTGTATCTTTTGATGGATTTGATATTTCAAAAGAAATTCAGTATATGCTCGGAGTTGAAGATTTAGTAAAACGCGGAATAAGTGTTCTTGCTGTTGATGCTCCCGGAAATGGAGAAGCTATTCGTTTTCGTAATTTATACCTAAGGCATGACCATGAGGTTGCAGGCTCCGCAGCTATCGATTACTTGGAAAAGAGAAAAGACGTAGACTCAAAAAAAGTTGGCGTTATGGCTATTAGCTTAGGTGGCTACTACGCTCCCAGAAATGCAAGTATGGAAAAACGTTTTAAGGCTTGTGTTGCGTGGGGAGGTATCTGGAATTACCATGCAACATGGAAGAAACGTATAGAAGCAGAATACAAAACGGCTCTTTCTGTTCCTGGTCATCATTTGACTTGGATATTAAATACAAAAACGGTTGATGAGGCACTAAAAAAGCTAGAACCATTTAAACTTGACGGCGTAGTTGAAAAAATGAGGTGTCCGTTTCTCTTAACTCATGGTGAAGGTGATCAACAAATATCAATTAAGACTGCAAAAAAACTCTTGAGTGCCGTTGGCTCAAAAGACAAAACTCTCCGAATTTTTAAAGGAAATGAAACAGGAGCACAACATTGTCAAGCGGACAACTCAACAGTCGGAGCTCACTACATATACGACTGGTTGAAATCAAAACTAAATCCTTAAGCTCTTAAAATAAAAAACCCCTTCTTTTTCTAACAAAAAAGAAGGGGTTTTACTTTTTAATTAATCTACATTTCTTTTCATTCTAGGATCTAGCACATCTCTCACGTAATCACCCAAAAGATTTACGGACAAAACCGTCAACATAAGAACAAGACCTGGGAAAAAAGTTATCCACCAAGAAGTATCAATATATCCTCTTCCATCAGCTAGAATTCCACCCCATGTAGGAGTTGGTGGAGGAACACCCAAGCCAAGAAATGACAAAGACGCTTCAATAATAATCATTCTTCCAAGATAAAGTGTAGCTATAACAATACAAGAAGAAACCACATTTGGAAGAAGATACAAAAATAAAATTCTAAAAGTTTTACACCCTACTGCTCTTGCTCCAACCACAAACTCATTTTCTTTTAAGGCAAGGACTTCACCTCTTACAACTCTTGCATAAACAATCCAAGTTCGTAGAGCGATAACAGAAACTATAACTTCCAGACTAGGTCCAAGTATGGCAACAATACTAATAGCAAGAAGTATAAAAGGAATCGAAATTAAAGTGTCTAAAGCTCTACTACAAACTGTATCTATCCATCCACCAAAAAAACCAGCCATTATCCCAATAGAAATTCCAATCAAGCCACTAAAGATAACTGCCGTAACACCAACAATTAAAGAGATTCTGGAACCCCAGATAATTCTACTTAAAACATCTCTACCAAGGTGGTCTGTACCAAGTAGGTAGTAATTACCCTTAACTTCACTTCCTGGGGGAAGTAAATGCGTATCCAAATTCTGTATCAGAGGATTATGAGGAGCAAAAACGCCCGGAATAAAGGCAAGTGTTATTACCGTAAAAACGATAACAAGCGCAAGAATTGCAGGGGGCCTTCCCTTAAGCTCATACATTGCCAACTGAAAATCTGAGGGGCCTCGAACATCTTCTAATTCTTCATTGGTTAAATTTTTTTGATTAGCGCTAGCAGTTGCCATTAAAGGTCCTTATTTTCTAAGAATACGAAATTCTTGGATCAAGCCAAGCATATAAAATATCAACGAATAAATTCACAAACACAAAACTCAGAGATAAAAGAGCAACAGCGGCCTGCACAACTGGGAAATCTTGGGTTGCAATTGCATCTACAACTAAATATCCAACTCCAGGAAAAGAGAAAATTGTTTCTGTAACAACAGTTCCGCCAAGCAAAATACCAAGTTCTAAGCCAATCAAAGTTACAATTGGTATAGAAGCATTTTTAAGTGCATGGAAAATAATAACTACATACTCAACCAAACCTTTGGAACGCGCTGTACGTACATAATCCATTTCAAGCACATCTAGCATTTGAGAGCGGACCATACGTGTAATTCTTGCGGTAGCATATATGCCAGCAGTTGCCGAAGGTAAGATCAAATAAGTCCAGTCCTCATACCCAGATGTGGGGAGAACCTTCCACCAAACAGCAAAAAATAAAATCAAGAGAAGCCCAAACCAGAAATTTGGCATAGACTGTCCAAACATAGCACAAACAGAACTCGAATAATCTATCCAAGTATTTCTAAAAGTAGCTGAAAGAACGCCAAGTGGTATGGATAAGATAACTGCTATACAAACCGCACAGACAGCAAGAGTTATCGTGTTCGGAAAGTGGGATAAAACCAATTCAAGAGCATCTATCTCATGATTGGAAGAAATTCCAAAATCGCCTCGTATAAGACCACCTGTTCCTTGATGCGGATTTCCAAACAGATAATAACCAAACTGAATATATAAGGGTTGATCAAAACCCATTTCCTTACTAAGAGCATCAATAGCTTCTTGGTCAGCATCTACCGGCAAAAGAACTTCTGCAGGGTTTCCCGTTAACCACAACATAGAAAAAATAATAACTAGAATCGCGCAAAAGACTACAATACTCTGAAGGGACCTTCTAATAATATATGTCTTCATACAAAACCCAAAAAAAAGAAACTAAGTAAATTTAAATTATTATTTCTAAGACTCTACCTTTCTTTCGCCAAAAAAACAATCATATACACATGCACAGATTTATAATACAATTTTTCTATGTCTCTTAAAATTGAATATTCAATGGGCTTTGATATTGAAATGGATCATCTCGGCCTATATGTAAAGAATCTACACGAAACTATTCGTTGGTATAACGAATATCTAGGCTTCAGGCTTTCAGATTATCTTCCAAAAGGGAATACAGAAGAACCGGTAGCGCCGGATGGAATTGCATGGATGAGATATGGAAAATGGCACCATGATTTAACACTTATTCAAGTACCTGACGAGACTGTGGTCACAAAAGAGAAAGAAATAATTTCGAATTTAAAAGAAATTTGTTTCTTAGCAAATTCAAATAATTCACTTGAAAATATTTTCAAACATCTAGCGAAATCTCAAAATACAAGCGAAATAAAATTTGATTCAACATCCAAAATCTTACAATTTACTACCGAGGATCCAGATAAAAATAAGATTAGGATTTTATACAATCCTTCTATAGCAGGAAGAAAAGAAGAAACTCATTTTTCTCAAATCAATTCTCTTTCTCATATTACTATTTGGTCTAAAGACATAGAAGTTGCAAAAGAATGGTATGAAAAGAATTTAAATTTTAAAGAAAAAATTAACCCAGAAAAAGATTCTATCAAAATGACAAATAAACAAGGAGAAGTTAAACTTATAATCGATCAGATTTCCAAAGAATACCTAAATAAAAATCTTTCTTTTGATGGTCGGGGAACACTACAACAAATTGCGCTGAAGGTTAAAAGTGAAAAAGACCTCCTGAGTTCTCATGCTTTCCTTGTAAAAAATAAAGTCGAAATTGTTCAGCCTCCTAGGCCCCAGAACTGGAGCAGTGGAACAAAATTTTACTTCCTGGATATGGATAAAATAAAAATAGAAATAGAAACAGGGATGAAATCCGTTCTAGATAGTTACGGTTCTGAATATGAAGTTATTCAAAAATTAAATCTATTTCACTAAAAAGGATCTTTAATGCCTATAGAAGCTCAAATGGACCATTTTGGCCTTTTTACAAACGATCTTGAAAAAACGATAGAATGGTATAACCAATTTCTAGGATTTAAGGTTTCTGATTATCTACCACCTGGAAACGAAAAGGAATCGCTTGTTGCTCCAGATGGAATTTCTTGGATGCGATATAGTTCACTCCATCATGATCTTACTTTAGTTCAATTGCCTTCTGAGATGAAAATTTTTCATTCAGATAAAACAAAATCAAATCTCCATAAAATTTCATTTAAAATATATTCCAAAGAAAATTTTCAAAATTCTTACAAAAATTTACAAAACCAAAATTCAGTTTCTTTAGAAGAATTATTCATACACCCTTTTTTTAAATGTCCAGGATTTATAATTTCAGATCCAGACGGAAACCTAATAGAAATCTTAAACATTCCCAAAAACAACGACGAAAAATTCGAAATAGACAACAATAAGTCCGCCTATTCACCTATAGACTCCTTGTCCCATTTGTCTATAAATTCTAAAAACATAGATGTTGCCGCTAACTGGTATAAAAATGTTTTCGGAATGCAAAAACAGAAAGAGTATGTAGATACAACAGGTTTAAATAAAAAAAATGCTTTGTCAGATGCCCAAGGGGAGATAAAGCTTGTACTGTGCGAATCTCCACAAAATGAAAAAATCAATGACCTGCAACAGATAGCATTTAGGGTAAAAGATAACCAAACAGTTCTGTCTATTCATGATTTTATTTCTAGTAAAAATATACCTGTTATACGAGAACCATTTAGAGGATGGACTGGATGGCTAAGATATTATTTTGAAGATATTGACAAAAATAAAATAGAAATTGAATCTGGCATGGATCTTGTTGAGCCAACCTATGGACTGGACAATCAGATTATTGCAAAGCTTGACCTCCAACATATTTAAAAGTTATAAACATTGTTCATAAATTATAAATATATAACAACTTAACTTCTTAAGGGAATTTTTATGAGATTAGCTACGTATAGAAACCTTTCCTCAGGTTCTTCAGGTGATCGCCTAGGACTAGTTTTATCAGATGGGAAGATAGCAGATTTACGACTTTGTTATGCAGGATATCTTAAAACTCAAAAGGAGCCTCGTCCCTATCCTGTAGCAAATGCTCTTATTCCAAGAGACATGCGTGAATTTTTGTGTGGAGAAAAAAAATCCTTAGAAGTAGCAAGTTTGTCTCTTAAATATGCAGAAGAGGAGTCAGCAAAAAACAAAGATGTCCTTGGACCAGAAAAAGAAAACTGTATTATTGACTCGAATATGGTACGTCTCAGACCACCGATTCCAAGACCAGGAAAATTCCTCCACACAGGATTGAATTCAAATAAGCACGTAGAAAATACTGGGAACAAGGTTCCAGCCAACGTTCCTGGAGCACCTCGTTTTTCATCAACCCTCATTGGACATGAAAATCCGGTTCTATATCCAAAACAAACACAAAAATTAGACTACGAAGTAGAAGTCGCATTTATTATTGGAACAACCTGCAAAGATGTTCCTCCTGAAAATGCATTTGATGTGATTATGGGCTATACCGTTTATAATGATATAACGGCTAGAGAGGTACAAAAAAGTGACGCTCTTGGAGGAGTGTTCTTAGGAAAAAATTTTGACACAACTAATCCCATTGGGCCATATATTGTAACCGCAGATAAGGTACCTAACCCAGAAAGTCTCCACGTTGAGTGTAGAGTCAATGGAGAAATAAGACAAGATGAAAGGCTTACGGATATGATTTTTAAAATTCCAGATCTTATCTCTTTTTATAGCCAAATGACTCTTGAGCCAGGAGATATGATTTCATCTGGAACTTTTTGTGGTGTTGCACATGAACACGAAGACCCTTCACCTTATTTTCTAAAACCGGGAGATGTTGTGGAATGTGAGGTTGAGCATATCGGCATCTTAAGAAACGAAATAAAATCTCAAGAATAATTTAGAACTTTTTTTACAGCAGTAATTATCTTTTCTGAATTAGGCAGAACGATTTTTTCTAATTTGGTTTGAACAGGAATAGGAACATCAAGAGCTGCTACCCTTTCTATTGGTGCTTTCAAAGAAGAAAAACAATTAGATTGAATTGAGGAGAGGATTTCTGCTCCGACTCCTCCGTGCTTATGTCCTTCTTCAACTATCACGCAGTTGCCTGTCTTTTCAACCGATGCTGATAGACCATCAACATCTAAAGGACTAATAGTTCTAGGATCTATTACTTCTGCACTAATTCCAATAGTCTCTAACTCTTGTGCTGCGGATATACAATTTTCAACCTGAGAACCAAGACCAATAAGAGTAATGTCTTTTCCCTCTTTTTTTATACTAGCAGAAGAAAAAGGAATTATATGGTCACCTTCCTGAACATCTTCTTTATTTAAATATAGCTGTCGATATTCAACAAACAAAACTGGATTGTCATCACGAATTGACGTTTTTAATAATCCTTTAGCATCTTTCGGGCCACTAGGTATCACTACCCTTAGACCCGGAACTTGTAAGAACCAGGATTCAAGACACTGACTGTGAGTAGGACCATTTTGCACTCCTCCACCTTCCGGTGCACGTATTACGAGTGGAATGGAAACTTGCCCTCCTAGCATATATCTTAATTTAGCAGCCTGATTTGCTATTTGATCTATAGATAACATCATAAAATCAATTCGTCGCATATCTAAAATAGGCCGATATCCTGCCATCGCTGCACCGACGGCAGCTCCCGTAAATCCAAGCTCACTAATAGGAGTATTTCTCACCCTTTCTGTTCCAAATCTTTCAGATAGACCAGCTGTTGCAGGGGAAATTTCAGATAAAGCAACGTCTTCTCCCATTAAGAAGACTTTTTCATCTCTCTCCATTTCTTCAAACATCGCTTGATTTAGAGCTTCCGCAAATGTTATTTCCATAACTTCAATTAATCCCTATGCATAAAGATCTTCAAAAACTTCTTCATCGGAAGGTTCCGGACTAGTTTCCGCAAAAGCAACTGCATCCGCAATTTGTTTTTCTACTATACCCCAATGTTTTATTTTTTCTTCAGGAGATATTCCTAATTTTTCTTCTGCAACAAGAAGTGGATCGCGTTCTTTCCATTTGTCCCATTCTTTTTCACTTCGATATAAACCAAACTTGGGATCCGATCTTGAATGTCCGTAAAAGCGGTACGTTTTCCCTTCAATTAAAGTTGGCCCTTCTCCCTTTCGAGCTCTTTCAATCGCTTGATCCGCAACTTCACGAACTTCCAACACATCCATTCCGTTTACAGTTACTCCTGGGACATTATAACTCTGCGCACGAACACTGATATCCTCTACAGAACTTGCATATTCAACTTGAGTACTTGAAGCGTAATGGTTGTTTTCACAAAAAAAGATCACTGGGAGTTTCCATATAGAACATAGATTCATAGATTCATGAAAACTTCCCTGATTAGCAGCTCCATCTCCAAAAAAAACAACGACTACTTGCTGTTTCTTTTCAAAATGATATGCAAGACCAACCCCTGCAGCCATCGGCATATTTGAACCTACTATTGAGTGCGCTCCATAGTGTCCTTTCGAAACATCAGCAATATGCATAGAACCACCCTTTGATCTGCAAAGACCTGTAGTTTTCCCGTAAAGTTCAGCCATCATCTCGGGAAGACGAGTGCCTTTTGCTATGGAATGACCATGTCCTCGATGCGTAGTTAAAATTCCATCGTTCTCATTTAACAAAGAACACACACCAACAGAACATGCCTCTTGGCCTACACTTACATGAATTCCACCTACAACCTTTCCAAGTTTAAATAGTTCGTACGCCTTCTCCTCAAAACAACGTATTCGGACCATATCCTGATAAATTTTTCCAAGCTCTTCTTTTGCTAGATTCTTTTCTGGTGGCATTTGTGCCCCTCGAAATAAAATTACACAAAATGTATGAATTTCACATGAATAATCAAAATTTACTTTTTACGCAACTCCAAAACATAAACTATTCAGAATTTATTTCTCATCTTCTTCCTTTTGTTCATCATGAATTCTCTTTAGTGCATATAAGCCTTCCATTAAAACAGGGGCTCCTCCTCCTATACTTGCTACTTCAAACGCTTCTAAAGCTTCTTCCATTGTAGCTCCCAATCGGAGAGCTTTCTTCGTATGCGTATAAACTTCGTGTTTCATGCCTTTAAAAGCCAATAAGCCTATTTCGATCAACTCTCTTGTTTTAGGATCAAGATGCCTTGGCTTCTCTTTAAAGAAACCCCAGTGCATCTGTGAGTATACTTCAAAATAATCGGGATCTAATTCCGCACCAAAACCAAGAACATCATAAACGAATCCTCTGTCTCCATGGATTCTCTCCGTAATACGTTTAACTTTTTCTTCTCTGGTTTCTTCTGTCATTTTTTATCCCCATTATATAATTTAAATTAATTTAAAATATCTTTAGTTCCAAATTGATCCATCCACCAATCGGAAATCCAATTCGATGCCATAGAAAGATTATCAATTACACAGTGTTGGCTTCCTCCATCTTCCACAGTGAAAACCTTCAAACCTTTCTCTTTTGAGCCACAGGCCTCGTACAAACGATGCGCCATATCAACAGGAACAATATTATCGTCCTGTCCATGTGTTATCATGATGGGCATTTGAATTTTTTCAGCCACTCCTGCTAATGTATAATTTTTACATTTCTCCATGGCACTATCCATATCAGGAGTCCCTAAAACCCATGGCAATTGCCACATTGCAGATGATGAAATCGTGCCTCCAGATTCGAGAACTTTTCGTCTATGTACCCACACTTCGTGGTAATCAAAATGTGCTCCCCAAGTCAAACAGGCACTATAACGATGTTCAAAAGCTGCAATACGGGGGGCGTAATATCCGCCCATACTCATAGCCATGACGCCTATTCTAGAAGAATCTACTTCTTCTTTCTTTTCAAGAAAATCAAATGCAGCAGTCCCTGCGACTTCATAATCATGCCTACTGGGGATATTCTTCAATCTTAAAGTTTCCCCCTGTCCAGGGCCATCCACGCATAAAACACCAATTCCTCTCTCAATTAAAGACAAACCACCCCATAAAACAGTAAACTCTTTAGAGCCATCTAGCCCATCGAAAAAAGCAACTGCCGGATTAGTGGTATTTTCAGAATTAGGAGGCAACCAGTATGCTGAAAGGGTTGTGTCTTCATATGGCACTTCTACACGCTCAAACCCAGATATAAGATATTTCATACCCTTCTCATAATGGGGCAGTAAGTCACGATAAGACTGTACCTTTCTGGGATCATCTGGGTGCACAAAACGCTCACAAGTGTAACGGTATATTGCGCTTCGTATATAAGCACTAGAAGAAGTTCGTAAATGTCCCCTTTTTTCCTCTTCTTCTGCAAGTTCGAGTGTTTTATCAGCCATCCACAACCACGCCTCATGCCATGCTTCAGCGTCTCCAACCTTATCTGCAAGCCTTTTTCCTATCTGATCTACTTCATAAAAATTTGTCCCTCCCATAGGCGACAAATTAATCTCTCCGCTCATTAACTGAGACCATAGGTAATGATCAGGGAAATATCGAAACCAAGAACCTATAACTTTTTCTTCTGCCATACGTGCCTTCCTTCCGTTTATAAAATTGAGATAAAAAATTTTTATAAAAGAATTACTTTAAAGATAAAATTTGAAGAATACATGCTATCACATTGGGAAATAAAAATGAGTAAGTAAAAATTTAAAAATCTATTCAATAAATTTCAACACCCGGTTAAAAAATAACGTATTGACTATATCTTTAGAGAAGTTTAATATTCCTTTTAATTATTCAATATTCAGTTGAGTTTTTTTACATCCTGTTTTTTAAGCAGGGGCTTTTTTTTCTAAATGGAGGTAGCAAAAGTGAAGAAATTGTTTGTTTTAGCTATCCTGTTGCTGAGTTTTGCGGTTGTCATGCCCGTACAAACTGTAGATGCAGGCGGCACAGTAACTATCGCGCTTAGGGGTGAGCCCCCTACAATGGATCCACACAAAGTATCCAACTATGTTGGTGCTATGGTATGGAGATGGGCTTATGATTCCCTTCTAAACGTGAGCACCAAAACAGGTAAGAAAGAAGGATGGTTGGCAACAAGTTGGGCGAAGAAGAGTCATAAAGAAGTAATTTTTAAGTTGAGAAAAGGTGTACGTTTCTCTGACGGTTCTAAAATGAACTGTTCTAATGCTGTTTTTGCTCTTAACAGAGTGAAAAAATCAAAACGTCAAGCTTATTTCTTTAGACCTACAAAAAAAGCGGAATGTATAGATGATTATACTCTTCGCTGGCACAACCATAAAGCGGATAATGGTCTTGAATCAAACTTAACACGTTATGCGCATCCAATCAGTCACAAAATCAAGGAACTTGGGCTTAAAGGCAGAAAACTTACTGCTTATGTTTCTAGAAACACTCACGGATCAGGTCCTTATACTTTAGTAAGTAGTGACTGGCAGAAGAACCAGAAGATGGTATTTAGAACGAACCCTCTTTGGTGGAATAACAAATCTTGGCCTAACCGTCCAGACAAAGTTATTCTTAGAAGAATTAAATCTGCAGCGGTTCGTACTAAAGCTATTCAGGCTGGTGACGTAGATATCGTTATGGGTATTCTACCTCAGTTTATTCCACAGCTTCAAAAAGATCCAAATACGAAGATTAAAGCGATTCCTGCTGTTCGTATTATGTTCATGAGTTTCTTTAGTAGACATGGCGGTCCTTTTGCAGACGAGAGAGTTAGAAGAGCTGCAAACCTCGCAATCGATGCTGAAAAAATCAGAACTACATTGCTAGGTGGACGTGCTGATCTGTTTGGACAGGTTTATCATCCATGGAACTATTCTGGATATAACCCAAACAAGAAACCTTGGCATGGATATAACCCTGCAAAAGCAAAAGCTCTATTAAAAGAAGCTGGTTATGCAAAAGGCTTTAAAATGGAACTTATTGCAACCAGCGGTCGTTACCCAGCAGACAAACAAACCTGTGAAGCAAGTGCGGGTTACTTAAATGCTGTTGGTATTAAGGCTACTTGTAATGCACAAATCTTCCCTCTTTATAAGAAGAGTCACCGTGCTTACAACAAGGGCAAGAAAAAGAAGAACAAGTATAATGGTAATGCAGCATTTTACATGGGTTATGGTAACGGTGGTGGTAACCCAGGTTCCATCGCAGCTGGTACAAATGGTTGTAAGGGTCCATGGAGCGGAATCTGTGTTAAAGAATTGGAAACAGCAATTCAAGACGCTCGTGGCGAAGCAGATCCAGCAAAGCAACAGGCGAAGTTTGAAAATGTTACAGATCTTATGAAAAAACATTCTACTTATAAGATCTTCTTTAAAATCCATGACGTGTTTGGCATGAGAAAGAACATTGATTGGCTTCCAAGGCATGACGAACTTCTTTATCCTTGGGAAATCGTAAAGAAGTAATTAGTTTTATCGTTTAAATAAAAACCCGCGTTGGTTTATAACCGACGCGGGTTTTTTATTGTTATTCTTAAGATTTTTTAATACTGCACCAACATAAAAAAACTCATTTTTTGATGCAAAAATTATGTGTTGACTCACCCTATAATGCAGACTATGATTGTTACATACACATCAATTTTTTAATACTTTACGGGTTTTAGTTCCAAAGAGGCTATTGGCTTCTAAAGAACTGAAATCAATCTTCAATTTTTAAAATGGGAGGTAGGAAAGTGAAGAAATTGTTTGTTTTAGCTATTCTGTTACTGAGTTTTTCTGTTGTTTTCCCGTTACAAACTGTAGATGCTGGCGGTAAAGTAACAATCGCGCTTAGGGGTGAGCCACCCACAATGGATCCTAACAAAGTATCCAATTATGTTGGTACTATGGTATGGAGATGGGCTTACGGAACTCTTCTAAACGTGAGAACGAGTGATGGAAAAAAGGAAGGCTGGTTAGCAACAAGTTGGGCAAAGAAAAGTCATAAGGAAGTTGTTTTCAAATTGAGAAAGGGTGTTCGATTCTCTGATGGAAGTAAGTTTACCTGTGCTAATGTTAAGTTTGGATTAGATAGAATTAAAGCATCAAAACGTCAGGCTTATTTCTTTAGGCCTACTAAGGCGGTTGAGTGTATTGACAATTATACTGCCCGTTGGATCAACCATAAAGCAGATAATGGACTTTACGTACAATTAACTCGTCTTGGTCATCCAATGAGCCTGAAAATTAAAGATGTGGGGCTTAAAGGCAGAAAACTTGCCGCGTATGTTTCTAGAAACACTCACGGAACAGGCCCTTATACCTTAACGAGTGGTGACTGGCAGAAGAACCAGAAGATGGTATTTAGAACGAACCCTCTTTGGTGGAA
>CAZLCI010000011.1:0-45662 GCA_964558115.1 uncultured Nitrospinaceae bacterium
CGACCTTTGGGTTATGAGCCCAACGAGCTACCAGACTGCTCCACCCCGCATCGAAGAGAATCAAACTAACACAAATTATTCTAAATTAGAAGAATAAGAATAAACTTATTCCTTCATCACTTTATATTTTTCCGAAGAAAGAAATTCGAAAACTGTATCTCCCGACTTCACCAAACCTAAATTTTCTCTTGCAATTTTCTCTACAACTTTAAAATTATTTTTAAGGGAAAAAATTTCAGACTTTAACTTCTCGTTTTTCGATTCAAGTTTGACAACTTCATTTTTTAATTTCTGTAGCTTTCCCTGATCTTGAAAAAGAGAAAAAATACCATTACGCCCAAAAAAAGCATTTAGAAAAACAAGTACGCTAATACCAATTAAAAACCAACAGATGATTACACTAATATATGAACTAGAATCTCTAAAATAACTTCTCAAAATTTAAATCTCTCAGATGAAAAAACTATCCTATTCTTTTCATCACTTTCGAGGCGGCATTAAGTGTAAAATCTAAATCTGATTTATCATGTGAAACTGACATAAATCCTACCTCAAATTGACTAGGAGCAAAAGCTACACCTTCATTAAGCATCCCGTGAAAAAAATGAGAATATAATTTCAAATCTGACCTCATAGCTTCCGTAAAATTCTTCACAGTACCTTCTTGAAAATAGAACCCAAACATAGAACCACAGCAAGTAGCACTCATTGGAATATTGTTTATCCTTGATAAATCTAAAAGACCTTCAATCAGATATTCGACCTTGCTTGAAAGAATTTGAGGAATATCTAATTCATTCATAACCTTAATCGTTTCAATTCCCGCAGACATTGCAAGCGGATTACCAGAAAGTGTCCCTGCCTGATAAACTCCACCAAGAGGAGCTACTTTTTCCATGATTTCTTTTTTGCCGCCATATGCAGCAACAGGTAATCCTCCTCCAATTACCTTTCCTAGTGTTGTTAAATCGGGCTTAATCCCAAACAATTCCTGTGCGCCACCTTTAGCAACTCTAAAACCAGTCATAACTTCATCAAAAATAAGAAGAGCGCCGTAATTAGTCGCAATGGAACGCAGTGTTTCTAAAAATACTTGATCTGGAACAATTAATCCCATATTTCCTGCAACTGGTTCAATTATAATACAAGCAATTTTTTCTCCGTGAATAGCAAAAAGTTCTTCAACTGCATCTATATCGTTATATGGCAATGAAAAAGTATTGCGAGCATAATCAGTCGGTACTCCTTCACTATCAGGAACACTAAATGTCGCTCCTCCACTCCCAGTTTTAACAAGAAGACCATCTGAGTGACCATGATAACACCCATCGAATTTCAAAATCATATCTCGTTTTGTAAATCCTCTTGCAAGTCTGATCGAAGACATTGTTGCTTCCGTCCCAGAATTAACAAATCGAATAAGTTCCATAGATGGAAAAGAATTTTGTACTAGTTCTGCAAGAGAAGTCTCTAGGACTGTAGGTGCACCAAAACTTGTACCAGATTCAGTCGTTTCTTTAACAATAGACACAATTCTTGGATGAGCATGACCTAAAATTAACGGACCCCAAGACAGAACATAATCAATATACTTGTTTCCATCGACATCCCAAATATGAGAACCCTTTCCACGATCGACAAAAAAAGGTGTGCCACCTACTCCTTTAAAAGCACGGACAGGGCTATCTACTCCACCAGGAATTATCTTTTGAGCAAGTGAGAAAGATTTCTTAGACATTTCATTTTGAATCAATTTATATATTTTCCTACTAGAAGTTCGAGTCGACTAAGAGTTTCATTTGAAATAGATTTAAGATCTGAAATAATCGATGTTTTCAAGATTTCAGAAAATGGGCTCTTTCCCTCAATTTGAGAAATAGAATTTGTAATAATCGTTCTTGCGAGTTCTGCATTTTTCTTAACTAAAGCAATAACAGATTCCACATCTACATCTTCTTCTTCCTCATGCCAACAATCATAATCAGTCGAAAGTGCAATCGTTGCATAACTCATCTCTGCCTCACGAGCTAGCTTAGCTTCAGGCATATTCGTCATTCCTATAATCGAAGCGCCCCATTCACGATAACGGTAACTTTCAGAACGACTGCTAAATTGAGGACCTTCCATACAAACATACGTCCCACCTCTATGAACAATAGCACCTGATTCCTTAGCAGCATTTTGAAGTATAGTCGAAAGTACTGAACAAACTGGATCTGCCATAGAAACATGAACTACTAAGCCATCTCCAAAAAAAGTACTTCTTCTTTTCGTGGTAAGATCAATAAACTGATCTGGTATGACAATATGACCAGGATGAATTTCTTCCTTCATGCTTCCTACAGCACTAACTGAAATAATCCACTCACAACCTAATTTTCGAAACCCATATATATTTGCAAGAAATGGAATTTCACTTGGCATGAGCACATGCCCAATTCCATGACGAGGCAAAAAAGCAATTCTTTTTCCAGAGAGTGTGCCAATAACAAAGGGAGCTGACGGAGAACCAAATGGAGTGTCAATTGCAACTTCTTCTACATCCTCGAGTTCTTCCATTTCATACAAACCACTTCCACCTATTACTCCTATCAAAGCTTCGCTCAAATCTTCCTCCATTTTAGATCAAACTTCTAAAATATTTTTTTCCAAAAGACATTCCGCAATTTGAACCGCATTAAGTGCAGCTCCCTTACGAAGATTGTCTGAAACTACCCATAGGTTAATTGTATTGCAAAGAGAATCATCATCTCTTATTCTTCCAACATAAACATCATCTTCCCCAGAAATATCAATTGGCATCGGATAAACTAATTTTTCAATATCATCAAGAACCTCTATCCCCTCTGATCCATTGAGTATCGCTCTTGCTTTTTCAGAATCCATATCTTCATAAAATTCAATATTTACTGATTCAGAATGCGAATTATAAACAGGAACTCGTACACAAGTAGCACTTAGCGGGAGATCATCAAACTCTAGAATTTTGCGAGTTTCATTAATCATTTTCAACTCTTCTTTAGTATTTCCCCCTTCTAAAAAAATATCTATCTGAGGTAGACAATTAAAAGCTATCTGATGCGGAAAATTTTCAGAAGGAGATTCTTCGGATTTTATTTTAGCTTTTACTTGAAAATCAAGTTCATCAATTGCTTTCTGCCCAGCACCACTTACCGCCTGATATGTACTCACAACAACTCTTTTGATTCGCGAAATCTTATGTAGCGGATTAAGTACAACAACAAGTTGTATTGTAGAACAATTTGGATTTGCTATGATTCTACTTTCTGAATTTAGACAATGGGAATTAACCTCAGGCACAACTAAAGGAATATTCGGTTCCATACGAAAAGCACTTGAATTATCTACTACTATAGCACCAGATTGAACCGCAATCTGCGCAAATTCAATAGATCTACTTGCACCAGCAGAAAAAAGAGCAACGTCTATGTCCTTAAAAGAATTTTCATCTAATTTTTTTACTATTATTTTACTACCCTGAAATTCTAAGTTTTTCCCTTCGCTTCTCTCACTAGCATAAAGATGGAGTTGCTCAACTGGAAAATCCCTTTCTTCCAAAATACGGATCATTTCATTTCCAACTGCTCCAGTCGCACCAACAACTGCAACTTGCAAACCAGACATATTCATTCCCCCACGCGATCTAGAATTACAGAACCCATGTCAGAACATGACATTTTCTTTGATCCAGGAGTATGAATATCAATAGTTCTATAGCCTTCACTTAAAGCTTGAGAAACTGAAGTCTCTATCACTTCTGCTACTTTAGGAAGCTTTAATGCGTATCTACAAAGCATAGCAGCCGACATAATTGCTGCAACTGGATTTGCCTTATCTTGTCCAGCAATATCAGGAGCAGTTCCATGAACAGGTTCAAACATACCAAAACCTCCATCTCCTAAATTTGCAGATGCAAGCATCCCAATTGAACCAGTTAACATAGAAGCAGCATCACTCAGGATATCCCCAAACATATTACCAGTAACGACAACATCAAATTGAAGTGGATTTCTTATTAATTGCATGGAAGCATTATCAACATACATATGAGATAACTCTATGTCAGGAAAATCTGCTCCTACTTCTATAGCAACCTTCCTCCATAATCTGCTGTTATATAATACGTTTTCTTTATCCACAGAACAAAGTTTCTTTTTTCTCACTGCAGCGAGTTCAAAACCAAGTTTCACAATTCTTCTGATTTCAGAAGAATGATACACCATTGTATCTACAGCTCTTTGTTCATCAGGCGAAATATCTTCGATATGTTGTGGTTTTCCAAAATAAATTCCACTAACTCCTTCGCGCAAAACAAGAATATCTAATCCACGAACAATTTCTGGTTTTAAAGAAGAAGAATCTACAAGAGAATCAAACATAACAGCAGGCCTAAGATTAGCATACAGGTCAAGTCCTTTTCGAAGACCAAGAATTGCCTGCTCGGGACGCTTTTCCCTTTCTAAATCATCCCATTTTGGGCCACCAACAGCACCGAACAACACGGCGTCTGAATTTTTGCATAGTTCTAGAGTTTCCTCAGGTAGTGGTTGATCTACAGCGTCTATTGCAGCACCCCCACACAAAGCTTCCTTGAAATTAAATATTACTTCAAATTTTTTACCTGCACTCTGGAGAATTGAACTTGCTACACGTGTAACTTCTTCCCCAACACCATCTCCGGGTAACAAAGCAATGTTAAATTGTTTCAACTTTTTAGCCAGCCTTTCTATATTAAATTAATACTTATTTAAAATCGTTACAATATGGTAACTCCCTAGCTATTTCTCTAGCTTTAGAAAGGTTTCCAATTAAATTCTGAAGCATATTCCAACTTCCATTCAAAAAAGCACTTCTTTGATTTTCCTGAATTTCAATGGGAATACTTAACTCTCCATAAGAAAGTTCCTTTTTCTCTATATTCAATTCATATAGAATTTTTGGATTATCCTGAGTCTGACTTATTAAAGTTTGTAAACTCCGCGCATCAACTGTTACAACTGGAACTCCAATTGCAAAACAGTTGCCAGCAAATATTTCTGCAAAAGAAACGCCTACAAGCGCATCAATCCCAAATCTCTTTAACGCTTGCGGAGCATGCTCTCTCGACGACCCAGAACCAAAATTCTTGCCAACAAACATAATCTTTCCACCCTTATATACTGGATCATCAATCGGATGATCTGGAGTATTTTCTCTTTCATCACAAAATAGCGCCTTCTCTATTCCATCAAAAGTTATAGCTTTAAGAAATCTAGCAGGGGTAATTCTATCTGTATCTATATCATCTCCAGGCAGAGGAATTCCGCGACCTACAATCTGAATTATTTTTTCTACAGACATTTTATTACTCCTTAAAATTCTCTTGGATCTGCAATACGACCCTCTATTGCAGACGCTGCAACAATCGCAGGGCTAGCCAAATGAGTTTTTCCTCTGGGACTTCCTTGTCTACCTATAAAATTTCTATTAGAAGATGAAATACTTCTTTCAGCACCAATAAGTTTATCTGGATTCATTCCAAGACACATCGAACATCCTGCATCTCTCCATTCTGCACCCGCTTCTTCAAAAATTTTATCTAAACCTTCTTCTTCAGCTTGTCTTTTTACTTTTTGTGACCCCGGAACTACTAACATACGTACTTTTGAATTTACTTTTTTCCCAGAGATTATCCGTGCACCTTCTCTTAAATCCGAAATGCGTGAATTAGTACAAGATCCAAGAAATGCAACATCTATTTTCGTATCGCGTATCGGAGTTCCAGGTCGCAATCCCATAAATTCAAAACCTTTTTCAGCTGTCTTTATATCTTCTCCAGAGAAAACAGACGGATCTGGCAACGAATCTGACAGGCCTATTGATTGTCCAGGATTAATACCCCAAGTAACCATCGGCTCAATAGAATCAGCTAGAATTTCAAAAGTATCATCATATTTTGCATCAGTATCCGAAGCTATCGACTCCCAAAAAACTTGTGCTTTTTTAAAATCATCACCTTTAGGAGCGAACTCTCTACCAGACAAATAATCAAAAGTGGTCTTATCAGGATTCACATAACCAATTCTTGCACCACCCTCTATACTCATATTACAAACTGTCATTCTTCCTTCCATATCCATATTATCAAAAACTGTCCCAGCATATTCATAAGCATGTCCAATACCACCCTTAATTCCAAGATCATGGATAATTCTTAAAATAACGTCTTTAGGTAAAACTCCACCTTGCAAATCACCATTTACTTCAATACGACGAACTTTTAATCTATTAAGAGAAAGAGTTTGAGAAGCTAAGACATGACCTACTTCCGTTGTTCCTATTCCAAATCCTAGAGCCCCCATTGCACCATGAGTACTTGTATGACTATCTCCGCAAGCAATTGTCATTCCGGGCTGACTCAACCCTAACTCCGGACCTATTACATGAACAATTCCTTGCATCTGTGAATTCTTATTTAAAAAACGAATACCAAACTTTTCCACATTTTGTTCAAGTGAAGCCATCATCAATTCCGCTTGCTGATCTTCCAATGGACGAAGCAACGATAGAGTAGGTATTATGTGATCAACTGTAGCAACAGTCCTATCGGGAAATGCAACGTTAGCATCTAACTCTTCTAACATTGCGAAAGCCTGAGGAGTAGTCACCTCATGAATAAGATGAAGACCTATGAAAACTTGATCCTGCCCAGATTCAAGCTTAGATACCGTATGTTTATCCCAAACTTTGTCGTATAAAGTTCTTTCAGACATGTCTACCCTTTTTTATTTCCTGCCGAAGAAGATTGATCCATAGCATTTTTAAGAGAAGATATATATTCGGCAGCTGCTTCTAATTTATCCTTTCTTTGAGTATTCTCCTCAATAACATCAATCAAGGCACTGCCTACTATAATACCTTCTGCAATTTGAGACACTTCAGCTGCTTGTTCAGGGGTTTTTATTCCAAAACCAACCAAAACTGGCAATTTTTTTCCTTCATTAATTTTATCAAGAGAAATATTCAGATCTTGATCCAGAGACTCTCTAGCACCAGTGACTCCCATCTGTGCAACATAATATATAAAACCACCTCCGAACTTATTAACTAAAGATACTCTTTCTTCTGTACTAGTAGGTGCCAACATGAAGACAAGTTCTATTGGATATTCGTCCATAGACTTAAGCAGAGGCATACTTTCCTCAGGTGGAAGATCAGGAACAATAACTGCGTCTATGCCCGCTAACGAACATTCCTTGACAAAAAAATCTACACCCATAGCTACAATTGGATTATAATAAGTCATAATAACAAGAGGAAAGTTTTTCAATTCTTCTCTAATTTCCGAGACCATTTTTATTACAGACTTTAGATTCGTTCCCCCTTCTAATGCTCGCATACTCGCCCTTTGAATTGTGGGTCCATCTGCTAATGGATCACTAAATGGGACTCCAATTTCCATTCCATCTGCACCTGAGGAAGCTAGAGATTTGATTAAAGATTTAGTAAAATCTAAGTCTGGATCTCCTGCAGTTACAAAAGGAAACAGACCAGATCTATTATTTTCTTTCAATTGAGACATACATAATTCTATTCTTCCTGATGAAAGCAACTTCAAACTCCCTTTATAAAATCAAATTAAATCTTTCAATAAACCTCTTGCCTGATAAACGTCTTTATCGCCACGTCCTGAGAGGTTTACAACAATTATTTTTTCAGAATTATTCGAAGAAACTTCATCAGCTAATTTATCTAAAATAGCAATAGCATGGGCACTTTCAAAAGCAGGAATAATCCCCTCTAAAATTGACAACCTCCGAAAAGCTTCGAGTGCTCTAGAATCTTCAACAGTAAAATAACGAGCTCTTTCTGAATCTTTCAAAAATGAATGCTCTGGGCCAACACCCGGATAGTCTAACCCTGCAGAAACAGAATGAGCAGGAATGATTTGACCATCTTCATCATATAGAAGAAAAGTTTCACAACCGTGAAGAACTCCTATCCTTCCGGCAGCTAGCGAAGCGCCATGTTCCCCAGATTCCAATCCTCTTCCTCCTGCCTCTACACCCACCAGTTCTACATCTTTATCTTCTAAAAAAGGAAAAAACAAACCAATAGCATTACTTCCGCCTCCAACACATGCAACACACGAATCCGGTAATCTTCCTTCTATTTCTAAAAACTGTTTACGAGTTTCTCTTCCGATGACCGCTTGAAAATCACGAATCATCTCCGGAAAAGGGTGAGGACCCACAACAGAACCAATTATATAATGTGTTGTTCTAACTGATGCAGTCCAATCTCGAAGAGTTTCATTTGTCGCATCTTTCAAAGTTCCACTTCCAGACTTAACTGGAATAACAGTTGCACCAAGAAGTTGCATACGAAAAACATTTAACTCCTGTCTTTCTATATCCTCTTCTCCCATGTATATACTACATTCTAAACCATATCTTGCTGCAGCAGTAGCGGTAGCAACTCCATGCTGACCCGCACCTGTTTCTGCGATAATACGTTTTTTGCCTAATCTTTTTGCTAAAATTACTTGTGCCATAGTATTGTTTATTTTGTGTGCCCCAGTATGGCATAGGTCTTCTCTTTTTAAATAAACTTTTAAATTCTTCAATTCAGAAGACAGTCGTTCTGCAAAATATAATGGAGTCGGCCGACCTACGAAATCTTTTAATAATCCATCAAGTTCTACCTGGAATAAAGGATCTTTTTTTGCATCTTCGTATGCGGTCTCTAACTCTTCCAAGGCAGGCATAAGAGTTTCAGGAACAAACCTTCCACCAAACCTTCCAAAACGACCTTTTGGAATTAATTTTTCATTTGTTGGCATAATTATTATCCTATATTCAATACGCTTTTTGCATTAATAATAAATTCTTTCACTAATTCAGGATCTTTTTTTCTTGGATTTTTTTTTTCAACTCCACTACAAACGTCAACCCCAAAAGGCGAAATTTCTTTCAAGGCTTCCCTAACATTCGAAGAGTTTAAACCTCCAGAAAGGATAATCGATTCTCTTCCAGTAAGCTCTTTTGCTAATGACCAATTAAATTTTTCCCCAGTACCTCCTAACTTCCCGCGTACAAAAGAGTCTAAAAGTATAGTACAATTTTTGTATTCTGAGACAACATTAATAGTACTTGAATCTCTTACTCTTAGAGCGCGAATAATACGAAATCCTCTTTCAACAAAATAATTACAGTCTTGTGGAGTCTCATTTCCATGAAATTGAATTGTTTTTAATTCTAGTTCAGATGATATTTTTTCTACTCTATTTCTTTCCTCGTCGGCAAAAACACCAATCTTTTGATCAAAATACGACAAAGAAGACATAATCTCTTTAGCATACTGAACTTCGAGAAATCTAGGAGTTCCTGGAACAAAATTAAATCCAAGAGCATCTGCACCAAAATTAATAGCAATCTCAGCATCTTCTAGATTCGTTATTCCACATATTTTCACGTTAACCATCATAATTATCCAAAAAAAATATAAAGACCAAACTATTGAGTTTATACCATACTGTTTTTTAAAGGGATAGAAAAAACATAGCCTCTCATGAATCACTCCCTCCTATAAACATTGTATGGACTTCTTTACTAGAAACAAGTTCAGTTCTAGTCCCTTCTATTTTATTTCTTCCAAGTTCTAGAAGATATCCACGATGACATACTTCTAGAGCTTGTAAAACATTTTGTTCAACTAGAATAATTGTAAAACCCTGATTTGAAAGTTCTATTATTTTTTCAAAAACCTCTTGTACATATTTTGGACTTAATCCAAGTGAAGGTTCATCCAACATTAAAATATTAGGATTTGTCATTAGAGCCCTGGCAATTGCAAGCATCTGTTGTTCTCCGCCACTCATAGTACCTGCAAATTGTTCCTGTCTTTCTTCTAAGAGAGGAAAAATTGAAAAAATATTAGACATAGATTCTTCAACTTTTTTTAAATCTTCCAGAATAAATGCACCTAATTCTAAATTTTCCTTAACCGTCATTCTTTCAAAAACTACCCTTCCTTGAGGAACATAACCAAGACCGGTAGATAGAATTTGTTCAGGCCTTAATCCTTTCAAACTTTGACCCTTAAAAAGAATTTCACCTTCTGTTACATTGACAAAACCCATAACTGATTTAAGCGTGGTCGATTTCCCTGCACCGTTAGAACCAATAATTGAAACAATTTCTCCCTCAAACACTTGAATTGAAACACCATTCAGAACTTGTATGCCGTCGGGATAAGAAGCACTAATTGATTTTATTTCAAGCAAACTATTTTTATCCATCATTAAATCTACTAATATTTTTCTTAAAAATGAAAAAAGAACTCTTTGTTTTTTTAATTAATTTTTTTATCTAACAACTTGTATCTTCATTTACTTCAACAGGACAATCTTCTATCCAAACAGCACCATCCTGTCCAAATTCCTTTTTCCAAATAGGAACTATTTGCTTAATTCGATCTATCGAAAATCTACATGCTTTAAACGCTGCATCCCTATGTGCAGAAGCTGCTAAGATAAAAACAGCAACTTCTCCAATCTGCAGCGTTCCAATCCTATGAATAATTAACAAATCCGAGATTTTAAATCTTTCTTTTGCTTCACTTATAACCTGAGATAATTTCTTTTCAGCCATTTCCTTATATGTATAATATTCTAAGTGAGTAACTTTTTGACCACGACTCTCACTCCTAACCATACCCGTGAATGAACAGGTAGCACCAAGTGATTCAGATTCAAAAGTACCCATCAATTTACCTATGTCTATTGGGGTATCAACAATTTTACATATCATCTAAATCCCTCCGCTAATAGGAGGAATAAGTGCTATCTCATCAGAAGCAGAAATTATAGACCCTTCTCCAGCAAACTCTTGATTTATAGAAACAGCAATAGATTCCATACGACCTGAAAATTGAGGGTATTTTTGTGAAAGACACTCTCTTAAATCAGATACTTTTGCAGACTCTTTTATCTCTATCTCTATCTCTTCTGAACCTGTAACTTCAAAAGCCCATGCAAAACATTTAACCTTTACCAACATTTGTATCTCCAGTTTAATCAAAATAAGATTGATTGATTTTAACACAACAAATACATATAAAAGTATATTCCTGTATAATTAAAGAATGAAAATTTCAAACAATCCACACATTAACGAAAAAATCTTTGAAAAATTAAATTCTGGACCTCTGTCATTTTATGATTTTATGGAAATAGCTTTATATGACCCTCAAGGAGGATTTTATTCGAAAATCGAAAAAAAATTCGGGAAAGATGGAGCATTCATTACGAGCCATTACCATGGAAAGTGGCTAGGAGCAGTAATAGCGAAGCAGATAAAAATTATTCTTAATGAAATGATGAGCCCATCTAATTTCAAAGTTGTAGAATACGGTCCTGGAGAAGGTTTGTTGGCGTATGACATTCTTGAATCTTTCAGAGTGAACAACGAGTCTCTTGACTATATTTTAATTGAAAAGAGTAGTCATCTTGCAAAAAAAAGTAGAGATCTATTGTCTAAATTTAAAAAACAAATATCATTTTCAAAAAATCCTCCTGATTCTTTTGAAGGAGTGATCTTAGCCCATGAATTTCTTGATGCTATTCCCTTTCATATTTTACAGAAAACAAATAGAGGATATAAAGAAAAATATATTATTTTAGAATCAGAAAAATTAAAGTATAAACTTGGGCCTCTTTCGAAACCAGAACTTTTCGAACACATAAAAGAAATAGATAAATATATTGAAATAGGACAAACATTCGAAGTTTCTCTAGACACTAAAGTTTGGTTCGAACTGATTTCGAGTAAATTAAAGAAAGGTGCAGTTTTGATTTTTGATTACGGATTTTCAAATCAAGTTATATTTGACAAAACAAGATTTTCCGGTACTGCAAGGAGTTTCAGAAAACATACGGTTTCAGAAGTTACGCTAGAAAATGTTGGAGAATCAGACATTACTGCTGATGTAAATTTCTCATTTATAATTAAAACTGCTGAAAAATTAGGCTTTACTCTAAATGGATTTACAGATCAGTCACATTTTTGCATAGGAGGTGGATTAATTGATTTAATCGAAAAAGAGAGTAAATCTGAACCTGCAACAAATCATAAAGGAGTTATGGGAATACTTGATCCAACTGGATTAGGAAGTGGAATAAAAGTCCTACTTCTTACAAAAGGAATAGACTTAAAAGAGCTTGAGGCCTTTTCAATGAAACCAGACGATAGAGCGTCATTTAATACTCTCAAGAACTGAGTGTTCTAAATGGTCGAACTGCAAGTAGTTCAAGTTGCAATTTCGTTTTTCCTCTCCATTTATTGAAACCAACAGAAAATGCAATTTCTATTTTTTCTTTCTCCATATCGAATTCTTGAGATAAAACTCCTAATCCAAAACCTATAGAGTTAATCCTTTCATCGCCAACTTGAAAGTCCAGTTTCAAATGTTCCTTTTTAGATCCAACCAATATGGGAGAGCCAATTATAGAAAGCGGACCACTCACAAATATAGGTTTTTCATTCTCTGAACCATACGGTGATAATCTCTCAACTTCTTCTACAAAAGAATCATTTATTTCGGTCAAATCAACTTTTTCATCAACCCAAAAAATAGAATCTTCACCTATAGTTAGTTGTAGTTTTTTCAAAGCATCATTAAACGCACTACGAAACAAATCAATTTTTTCTGGCTTAATAGTCAAACCGGCTGCCCCCTTATGTCCGCCAAACTGAAGTAATGATTCTGAACATTGTGCAAGGATATTATAAATATCTATCCCTTCTATACTTCTTACTGAACCTTTACCCTTGGAATCATCAATATGAATTATTGCAGTTGGTTTCTCGTATTTTTCTACAATATTCGATGCGACAATTCCTATAACTCCTGGATGCCATTTCTCGCTTGATAGAACTATTCCATATTCGACGGAGATTGGGTCAGAAGATTCGACTTGTGCAATTGCATCCTCAATAGCTAGATCTTGATGTTCCCTTCTCTGACGATTCCACTCCTCGATCTTTTCAGCTTGTGATCGAGCTTTAGAATGATCATCACAAATAAGTAATTCTACTGCCGCTTTAGCATTACCGACTCTACCAGTAGAATTTATTCTAGGTGCCATTGAAAAAGAGATATCTCTTGGTGAAATAATACTTGATTTGAGATTAGCTGAATCTTGGAGAGCTTTGATACCAATTCTACGAGAATCTTTTAATGAATTATTTTCAAAAGTATCCTCGTAAGAAAGTAACTCTAGACCAGTCTTCACAAAAAATCGGTTCTCATCTACGAGGGGAACCAAATCAGCTACAGTTCCAAGAGCTACAAGATCTAGAAAGTTTTTTAAATTAGGTAAATTTTTCATAGAAGCAGATTCATACAATCTCCTCCTAATTGCTACTGCTAATTTAAATGCAATTCCTACACCACTTAATCCTTTGAAAGGATATGAACATTCTTTCTGTGCGGGAGAAATAACAGAAAAACAATTTGGAAGTTTTTCAGAAGGCCTATGATGATCAGTAATAATCAAATCAACTCCAATATTTTGAGCCTCTTCTGCAACTTCATGTGCACTAATTCCACAGTCAACAGTAATGATAGTACTGCATTGTTTCGAAGAAAGTTCGTTAATACCTTTCATAAACAAACCATATCCTTCTTCAAAGCGACTAGGTATATAATAATGAGCATCAATCCCTAAAGAAGTGAAAAATGCAAATAAAAGTGTAGTCGAAGCAATACCATCAACATCGAAATCACCATATATCCCGATAGACTTTTTATCTAGAATATTCCCAACAATATGTTCTACCGCTATGTCCATTCCCTTCATTAAAAATGGATCATGCATATCCTCCATAGTTGTATATAAGAATTTCTTGGCTTCTTCAGGGTGAATTATATTTCTCAAAACTAGAAGTCTAGCTAAAGTCTTTGAAATTTTTAAAACATTTTTCAATTCATTAATCTTATCTTCGTCCGCATAGCGTATTGTCCATTTGCTATTGGAACTATTTTTTTGAGTTCTAGTCCTATTCAACCTATTTTTCTCTCTTTCTAAATGAAGTATTAATACAATCTTGGCTTATAAGTCCTATGCCATTTATTGAAATTATTTTTTATTAATGTTTTTAAAATTTTTTTTCTTTTTTTTATATTTAGAACTATGCTCTTCCCTTTTTTATGAAGTGACCTATCAAACAACTGTAAATATTTCGTTACTTCTCGGCCTAATCTTTTTCCTTTACAACCATTTCCGTTAATTAGAATAGAAAAACCAAGAATTTCACCATTCCTAGAAAAAACATACCCACTTAGAGAACTTACTCCATTAAGATACCCAGTTTTAGCCCTAACACGATATTCATCTTTTGTTAGTCTCCTTCGTTTTCTCAAAGTCCCGTCAATACCATAAATAGGAAGAGAAGAAATAAAATCAGAAGAGAAACGATGATCATGAAAAGCATGATCTAAAACTTTAACCATTGCATAAGGTGTGATCCTGTTCATTCTACTCAGACCGGAACCATCATATATTTCAAAAGAATTTTTAGAAATACCTATAGAAAAAAGGTAATTTCTTACAGCTTTCAATCCTTTTTTTGAAGTGCCCGGCAAACCAAACAACTCTGCACCTAAAGTTTTCAAAATCTGTTCAGAAATGAAATTATTACTCCACTTGTTCATTGTTTTAATAATTGAAGAAAGACTTTTTGATGAATGTCGGACTAACAAATTAGCATGATTTGGTGTACGACCAATCTTTATTCTACCTGTTAAAATAATTGAGTTATTTTCAAGTAAAGAAAGAAAAACTCCAGCAGTATATAAAGATGGATACGTTATAGGTAACCGCTTATTGATAATGCTTCCTTTTCGTGGAATTTTTCCTTTGATAAGGAAGATATCTTTTTTGTTTTTAGAAAAAACCTTTTGAAAAGTTAATTTTGATCTTTTTGTATATCTATCTTTTTTGATTTTCGATTTTATTTTAATCCCTTCTGAGTATGGGTCTATTCTAATTTTCGGGGCATTTAGATTATTTCTTTTTCCAGGATCAACACTAATCAAAACAGAGTTAAAATTTAAAGAAAGTGCACTACTAGGAACCATATAAGTTTTCAGATTATTATTTTTTTTCCAACCAATTCCATACCTTTTTTTATCAAAAAAACTTTCATCTACAATAATATCTCCAGTAATCTTATTTACACCTTTCAATTTAAGTTTGTTCACTAACTCTCTAATATTTTCTTGAAGAAAAACTGGATCGCCGTAACCTTTCAGGAAAATATTTCCTCGAACTACTCCGTCTAATAGAGGGGAAACAGAGTACACATCTGTGACAAAATAATACTCAGGTCTCAGATGGAAAAGACTTGCTATTGAAGTAAGTATTTTAACATTAGATGCTGGTATTTTTTTCCTATGAGCAAAATGTGAATAAAGTATGTCTCCTACTGTCAAAGACTGTGCCATGAATCCAAGCTTTTTAGTCTTTCTACAATTTCTTTTTATAGACTTTTTTAAAATCCTTTTTAGAACTGACAATGACTGAACTTTATAATTTGTTTGATTTTTCTTATTAGAAAATGCTGGAGTAGAGAAGAAATGAAAGATTGTAAATAAGATAAGACACGTAAAAACGGATCTGAAATTCAGGGGGAAAAACCTGATCAAGTTGGACCTCCTTCCCTGATTTTACAAAAGAGCAAGAATCTGTACCAATAATTTTACTGTGGGCCTATCAGTATAGTCTATTCCTATCTTTCGATATCTTACTAAGCCTTTCTTGTCTATTATGAAAACTGCAGGTCGTGAGATACCTTCCTCGGGATGTAGTACACCAAAAGAACGAATTATATTTCTTTGCAAATCAGAAACAATTAGAAACTTAACTCCAAGTTCACTTACTGTTTGTTTTTTTTCATCATTTCCATCCGTACTTATAGCAATGAGTTTAGAATCTTCATTATTAAGTTTACTAAAGTGCTGTTGCAACTCTACAAGTTGCTTTTGACAATGCCCTCAAAAATGGCCTCTATAAAAAACCATTATTAAATTCTTTTTTCCTAAAAGATTTTTTGAACTAAATTTGCCATACTCAAAAAAGGGAGCTTTGTCACCAACTTTAGGTATTTCTGTAACTGTCTGCGCTGTAATTGGGAAAATCGAGTAAAGAAATATCGAAAAAAAGAAGATAAGAAACCAAAAAAAGTTTTTTGAAATTCCGAAAGTAAAATTATTCCTAACCATCTAAAACTCCATAACTCTAAATAACAATAATAATAATTATGAATAACACCATGTAATCTACAAAACAACTGTATTGACGTTCAGTATAACATATGACAAATTCATTAATGGTCCTATCTGCCCTTCTATTTTAAAAGTGACTTCTAATTGAAATTTTTAAAAAGTACTTTTGAAATTTTACTGCTCTTTATATTTGTTCCTTTTATCCTATTGGGTTGCTCAAAGGAAGAACATTCAAGAATTGATCATATAATTGTTGCTTTAGATTCAAATCCAACACAATTAGATCCCAGGCTGTCTCAAGATTCTGTTTCGAATCAAATTCAAAGATTTCTCTTTAGCCCTTTGCTGTCTTTTGATAAGGATGGAAAAATTAAATTAGTACTAGCAGAAAAATGGGAACAAACAGACCAACTTTCGCATACAATAAAAATTAAAGAGAATGTATATTTCCATAACGGCAAGGAATTAACATCGGAAGATATAAAATATACTTTTGAATCTCTAAGGGACCCTCTTTTTGCCTCTCCTAAATCTTCAATGCTTAAAGATCTGAAAGAAATACAAATAAATTCAAGATATAAGATCACTTTCATTCTGAAGAGACCATCCGCTTCTTTCTCAGAGTGTCTTATGATCGGAATAGTACCGAAGTCAGCCACAAAAAGTTTTCAACAAAAACCTATAGGAACCGGGCCTTTCAAATTCACTCGCTTCAAAAATGATGAAACATTGGAATTAACACCTTTTGAGAAATACTTTGAAAAATCAGCAAATTTCAAAAAATTAATTTTTAAAATTATTCCTGAAGAAACAATTCGTATCCTTGAGTTAGAAAGCGGCGGGGTAGACTTTATTCAAAATGGTTTTTCTCCCGATATTCTTCCAAGACTACAAAAAAATCCAAATCTAAAAATATCAAAGAGATTAGGAACAAATTTTTCATATATAGGTTTTAATTTAGAAGACCCTATCCTTTCAAACAAGTTAGTAAGAAAGGCAATTGCTCACGGAATAAACAAAAAACCCATAGTCAAATATATTTTAAAAGATCTCGTTGTTCCTTCTAATACACTATTACAAGATAGTCATTGGGCCCGTGCTTCAAATTTAAAAAAATACGAACATAATATTCAATACGCTAACGAACTTCTTGATAAAGCTGGTTATATTGATCCAGATGGAAAAGGGCCTTTACCTAGATTCACCTTAACTTTCAAAACATCTCAAAATGAACTAAGACGGCGTATTGCTACAGTTTTAGCAGACCAACTCTCCTATATTGGAATAAAAATTAGAGTAAGATCCTATGAGTGGGGGACATTTTTCAGTGATATAAGAAAAGGGAATTTCCAACTCTATTCACTTACTTGGGTCGGAATTTCTGATCCCGATATATACCGTTTTATCTTTCACAGTAATTTTTTTCCGCCGAGAGGATTAAACAGAGGAAAATACAGGAACGGATTGGTGGATAAACTATTGGAAAATGCAAGCCTAAATCCTAATAAGGATTATAGGAGAGAAAACTATCAAATAGTACAAGAAATACTTGCAAGAGATTTACCTTATATCAACTTGTGGCACGGGGTGAACGTCGCAGTTTTTAATAAGAAGATAAAGGGATATCAAGTCTATCAAAATGAAGACCTAATATCTCTTTCAAAAATTACCGTTGAAAAAAAGCCCTAAATTCACTTTTCAAAGGCAAAACATTGCGTAACTTGATTTTGAAAAGATTATTACTTCTTCTTCCAATCATTTGGGGTGTAGCAACTATAGTGTTTATTATTACACATTTAATCCCTGGCGATCCCGTAGACTTAATTTTAGGTGAAACGGCAAGACCAAGTCATCGCGAAGAACTAAGAAAGGCGATGGGATTAGATAAACCAATACACCAACAATATTTCAATTATATGAAAAAACTCGCTCAGGGAGATTTAGGAAAATCTATTCATAGGAAAGAAAAAGTTTCGTACTTAATTATAAAAAAAGCCAAAGCTTCATTTGAACTTGCATTTACTTCAATAATAGTAGCTATTCTTATAGCCTTACCCTTAGGAATTGCATCTGCAAGAAGCCCTGGAAGTTGGTTAGATATAATATCAAGTTTTATTGCAGTTATAGGAGGAAGCGTACCTGTTTTCTGGCTAGGTCCTATTTTGATTATTTGTTTTTCAATCGGAACGGGTTGGTTCCCTGTTTCGGGAAGAGAAGGAATAGAAAGTATTATTTTACCAGCTTTCACCTTAGGGGCATCTCTTTCAGCAGTTCTCATGAGAATGATTAGATCTAGTTTTTTAGAAATACTCCCCCAAGAGTTTCTCTCAACTGCAAAAGCAAAAGGGCTATCAGAAAGAAGAGTTATATTTATCCATGCATTTAGAAATGCATGCTTACCAATAATTACTATTTTAAGTTTACAACTTGGGGCACTTTTAACAGGAACAATCATAACTGAAACCGTTTTTGCCTGGCCTGGAGTTGGGAGACTAATTATTCAATCCATATCGGCAAGAGATTATGAACTTGTGCAAGGATGCGTAATTTTCATTGCATCTGTTTACATAATCACAAATCTTCTGGCGGATATATTATACGGATTATTAGACCCAAGAATAAGGTTTGGGCAGAATGTTTAAGAGAATTAATTTTAATATTGGTTTTACAATTATCCTTTTCATCTTACTTGCAACATTTTTTTCCTCTCTCATTTCAAGCTCTGATCCATACCAAATTCAACTTTCAAAAGGTTTAGCAAAACCAGAGTGGGGACATCCTTTTGGGTTTGACAAACTTGGCAGAGATATTTTATCACGTACTTTGGAAGGCGCAAGAATATCACTTCTTGTTGGATTTTCTGTCGTAATAATATCAGTGATAATAGGAACTCTTGTCGGCACAATAGCCGGCTATTCAGGTGGCTTATTAGATGAAATCATAATGAGAATCACCGATATTTTTCTGGCATTTCCTGGAATACTTTTAGCTATAGGTCTCATGTCCGTTTTAAAACCGAGCGTTTTTAATATTATAATTGCACTCTCTGCTTTTGGTTGGGTTGGTTACGCTCGACTAGTTCGTTCGCAAATTTTGAGTCTTAAAGAAAGAGATTTCGTGATTGCTGCAGTTGCCCAAGGATCAACGCATAGAAGAATCTTTAAAAATCATCTCTTAACAAATATTGCGTCCTCAATAATCATTGAAGCAAGTTTTGGTGTCGCTGGAAATATCTTGGCAGAGGCGGGTCTTTCATTTTTAGGTCTTGGAATTCAACCACCTCATGCTAGTTGGGGATCAATGATCGCAGAAGGAAGAAATTTTTTACTTGTAGCACCACACCTAACTCTTTACCCTGGTCTCTTAATTGCCTTTACAGTAATGGGATTAAATCTAATGGGAGACGGAATAAGAGATTTTTTGGATCCAAATCAATAGAGATAGAAAAAATACCACTTCCTTTCTATTTTTTTCTTTTTTTCACTTTTTATCTTTTTGGGAAGTTTAATCTTTTCGCTAAATTCTTTCTCCGAAGGAATAACGCTAAGAAGTCTCCCGTGCGGAGTATTTGTGAAACGTTTTTCTCCTGAAAAAATATTTTCAAGTTCCAAATCGTGGCACTGAAGACATCTAGTACTCTTGCTTAAAACAGGAGAAGATTTATATTTTTTCTGCATTTTCAAAATATGTAATTCTGGAACAAAATCTGAGTGCAAGTGACAACTTTGACAATGATTAGAAACCGCAATATTTTCATTAACTGGTTTCAATTTTCCACTTAATGCCTTTTCAATTGGACTTCTAGAACACGAGAGAAAGAGAGGAAAGAAAGAAATAATCAGAATAAGGAAAAAAATATTTTTTTTCACGTTTATATCCTCTAAGTTTCAACTAAACACTCTTAATAGTCACCTGTGATTTTAGATATCTTTCAATATCTTCAAGCTTTGAACCAGGGGTAAAGATTTTCCCTATTCCTTTCTTTTCCAAGACATCAATATCTTCCTTCGGAATTGTTCCTCCACCAAATAACAAAACATCATCCATTCCATTTTGATTAAGAAGTTCTTTTATGACTGGGAAAAGATAGTTATGAGCTCCAGAGAGAATAGATAAACCCACAGCAGAGACATCTTCTTGAATAGCAGCAGAAACAATTTGTTCAGGAGTCTGTCTAAGTCCAGTATAGATTACCTCCATCCCAGCATCCCTTAAATATCTTGCAATAATTTTCGCACCTCTATCATGTCCATCTAAACCAGGTTTAGCTATTAAAACTCGAATAACTTGGCTTTTCATTGAAAGTTCCAAACAAAATGTGATTTAAAAAATAATAATACTAAATTTAACATTTTTACTCATGATGAGAAATGAAAGTTTAAAAAGAAAGGCTTTTTAAAATATACCAAAAAAATAAGACTCGCCTAGAATAATTGAAAGATGAGTTTTATTAGGATACCTTACTATTATATATCGAATGTAGTGAATATAAATATTAATGCCACTGATTACAAAACTGGATATTAAAAACGATGGAATTTACCAGAGAGATTTATTGGAACGTTTATTTTGGGCAAATGGTTTATCTATTAGCACTTTTGGCTCTTTGTTTTATGTTTTGGGGAATTTGGAAAAGAGTTAGATTATGGCGATTAGGACATAGTGAGATTAGAACAGATCAAATGCCGAAAAGAATTTACGGTCTTTTCAAAGAAGTTTTTACACACAAAAAACAATTAAGAGATACTTATCCTGGATTAATGCATTTATTTATTTTTTACGGATTCTTTGTTTCGCTTCTTGCAACCACTTTGATAGCTATACAAGAATGGAGTGGCATACACTTCCTTAAAGGAAATTTTTATCTTTGGTATTCTTTAATCAGCGATAGTTTTGGAATCTTAGGTATTATAGGCCTGAGTATGGCTTTATGGAGAAGATTAGTTATTCGACCTGATAGAATGAATTCAGTCGCTGACGACTATATAGCACTAGGTTTACTTCTATTAATTTTTGTTCAGGGATTTGTAGTAGAAGGTCTAAGAATTGCACTCACAGAGTTGAACCAAAAACCTGAGTTAGCTATTTGGTCTCCAGGTGGCTATGTTTTAGCTTTAGCTTTTCAGCATATAGATACACAAAACCTATTATTTTTACACCGATTTAATTGGTGGTTCCATGCAATTACTGCATTTATCTTCATTGGTTATATGGGTTTTGGAAAGTTCAATCATATTTGGTACGGAATTATGAATATAACTTTCAGGAATCTAAATCCAAGCGGAAAACTTGAATTTGTTGATATTGAAGAAGCTATGGAAAACAACCCTGATGATATTGAAAACCTAGGAGTTGAAAAAATAGATCAATACTCATGGAAGGGACTATTGGATTTAGATGCCTGTACAAATTGCGGACGTTGTCAGGACGTCTGCCCTGCATATGGAAGTGGGGTTCCGCTAAGCCCAAAAAAACTTATTCAAGACATGAAGTTACATTTATCTAAAACAGGTGATTCTAAATTTTCAAAAAAAGAAGAAAAAAATGAAGGAAAATTATTTGGAGATGAAGAAAATTCTGCTGTGTTGGAAGAAGAACTTTGGGGTTGTAGAACATGCGGTGCTTGTCAAGAAGAGTGCCCAGTATTTATAGAACATATTCCGAAGATGGTCGACATGCGTCGTCACTTGGTAATGATGGAATCAAAAACTCCGGAATATACTAGACAATTTTTAAAATCGATAGAAGAGAGAATGCATCCTTGGGTTGGAGCTCAGCATAATCGTGAAGAGTGGTATGAAGGTATGGATATAAAAATTTTATCCAAAGAAGTAAATGCTGAATATCTTTATTGGGTAGGATGTACGGGATCAATGATAGATAGAAATATACAAGTAACAAAAGCCATGGTAAAAATTTTAAATGCCGCGGGTGTTGATTTTGGGATCTTAGGCGCGGAAGAAGTATGTACAGGAGATCCTGCTCGAAGAGCCGGTGGTGAGTTTACCTTTCAAATTTGTGCTAAGAAAAATATTGAGACACTGAATGAATATGGAGTAAAAAAAATTATTACTACATGCCCTCATTGTTTCAATACCTATAAAAATGAATACCCAGATTTCAATGGAAATTATGAGGTCATTCATCATACAGAACTAATCAATGAATTAATTAAAAACGGTCAATTAAATCTGAAGAAATCTTTATCTAGTGTTACCTATCATGATCCTTGTTATCTAGGAAGACACAATAATATTTATTCCCAACCACGGGATGTACTTAAAACAATCACATCAAAAGAGGGTTACATAGAACTTGAACAGTCTAAGTCAAGATCTTTATGCTGTGGAGCGGGTGGGGGTTATGCATGGATGGACGATGAACCTGAAAAAAGAATTAATCATACTCGCTTAGAACAAGTGAAAGATTGTGGAGCAAAAACAGCTGCAGTTTCTTGCCCATTTTGCATGCAAATGTTTGATGATGCACTAAAAACTGTAGACCCAGAAAAAAATATAAGGGCAATGGATATTGCAGAACTTGTTGCGGAATCATTAGAAGAATAGAACTAATTTTTTAAGAAATTTATTTATCCAATCAAGAGGGTTTTTATAGATGAGTGAATTAACTAAGGTGCTAACTGAATCTGAATTATTAAAAAACTTAAGCAAAATTAGAGAAGGAAAAGATTCCGGATACTCCGCATTTTACTCAAGCCAACTCGGTGGAATCATCAAAGAAGATTCTTTAATGGTTATTCCTTTTGATGACCATATGGTTCATAGAGGACACGGGATATTTGATACCGCTGCAATTGCTAACGGAAAAGTTTACGACCTTGACGCTCACTTAGACCGATTTATTATTTCTGCAAAAAATTCAAAACTTTTGTTGCCATTTCCAAAAGAACAAATGAAAAAAATTATTTTAGACACCACTTCTATTTCAAATAGAAGAGATGGTTCAATAAGATATTGGATTTCATCTGGTACTGGCAACTTGGGACTTATACCTCCTGAAGACGCTAAACCTGCATTCTTTGTAATGATTTTTGGAGGACTTGATTACCCTGAGAGATACTACAAAGAAGGGATGAAAGTTATTACTACTTCTTATCCTATTAAACCTTCTCTTTATGCAGTTACTAAAAGCACAAATTATTTACCAAATACCTTAATGCAGTTGGAAGCTAAAGAAAAAGGTTTTGATAATGGAATTTTTGTAGACTCAAATGGAAACGTGGGAGAAGGTTCCAATATGAATACAGCCTTTGTAAGTGAGGACGACACATTAAAACACCCAAAGTTCGACAACATTCTATCCGGTTGTACTGCCAAACGTCTATTAGAGTTAGCAGAATCTCTAATAGGAAAAGGAATTATTAAAGATGTAAATATATGCGATATTAGTGTCGAAGAAGCTAGAGAATCAAGAGAAATGATGTTTATAGGCAGTTCTATTGGAGTAGCGCCTATTGTGGAGTGGGACAATAAAAAAATAGGTAATGGCAAACCAGGACCAATTGTCTCAGAACTAAAAAAATTATTATCGGATGATATTATGAATTCAAAAGACCGTCTGATAGAAGTGCTATATACTTAGCTAAGAGCTGCAAACATTATACCTTCTGACAATGTAGGATGAGAGTGAATCATCGATCCGAGTTCCCCCGTCTTAATTCCTCCTTTCATTGCAGCAACTCCTTCATGTACTAAGTCTGCAGCGTGGGAACTAACGATATGCATACCAAGTATAGAATCATCCTCTGCATTACTAACAATTTTGACAAAACCTTCTATAGTTCTATCAGCATGAGCTTTTCCTAGACCTCTAATATCAAAACGACTTATTTTAACATTTTTTCCGATTGATATTGCATCTTCCTCTGACAATCCAACCGAACCAATTTCTGGGTATGTAAAAATCCCACAGGGCACTAAAGAATAGTCTATCTTTGCAGGAATTCCAGATATATTCTCCGAAACGATCAAACCTTCATAACTTGCAACATGAGCAAGCATAATTTTGCCAACTACATCACCTGCAACATAAATATTTTTAACGTTTGTTCTCATCGTTTCATCACAAAGTATTGTTCCATTTTTCTCTACCTTAACTCCTACATTCTCCAAACCTATACCTTCAGTATTAGGAGATCTGCCAATTGCAATGAGAACTTTATCAACGATAAGTTTTTCTCCATTTTCAAAATGTACTAATACATCATCATTTTTTATATCAATACCAGAAACAAACTCTTTAGTTCGAACTTTTATTTTTTGTTTTTTAAACTCACGTTCTAAAAATTTCGAAATATCAGAATCAAGATTTGTAACAAGACTCTCTAAACCTTCAACTATATGTACTTCCGAACCTATTTCGTTATAAAAACATGCCAATTCACAACCTATATAACCGCCACCTACGACCAAAAGACGTCTTGGGATTTTTTCTAGATTAACAGCATGATCACTTGTAATAACTTTATCTCCATCTATGGGAAAGGAAGATAAAGTTCTTGGTCTTGACCCTGTTGCAATAAGAATATTATTCGCATAAATGTCGAAATTTTTGCTATTATTTTTTACTCTCACACGATCGACTTCTTGAATTTCACCCCGACCTTGTACAAATTCAACTCCATGACTTTTGAGTTGATTAAAAATACCCTTCTCTAAGTTACTTACTATTTTGTTTTTCTTAGAAACCATTAGTTCTAAATCGGGAGAAAAGCTTTTGTTCAAAATTATTCCATAATCTTTTGCTTTTTTTAAATTTCGAAGTAATCCTGCAGATGAAATAAGACTCTTACTAGGGATACAGCCTAAGTGTAAACACGTACCACCCAGAGTTTTCTCATCAATAACTATACATTTCTTGTTCTTTTTGGCTGACTCTATTGCAGCGTGATATCCTGCCGGTCCTCCTCCAATAACTACTAAATCATATTTTTTCATGAAAACTCCGCATTTTTTCAATTGCTTAAATAATATAAAATTATAAATTCTATATAACTATAAATTAAAAAAATAATCAAAATAATTAATAAAATTTTAACCTAAAAACACAATATCTGGGGATAATTTGTGGAAAAAGTCCATTATCTTGTGGATAAATTAATTTTTCTATTGACACAATAAAAGGGAATATTTTAATATATCTACTTGTCCATGAAGTATTTTTTTAAAATATTCCTCTCGGAAAAGGTTTTTTGTGGTTAATTTTAAAATTCAATCCTATCGCTTTCTAAGTAGCCCATCAGTAAAAAGATTCGGAGTTTCCAATGAAGTTTAAACGTAGATTTACAGAAGAAAATAAAGATTTTTATTCACAAATTAATTTCATTCCCAGAACATCAAAAATTACAAATCCAGACGGTTCTATCGTTTTTGAGGCTAAAGATGTCATGGTTCCTGAAAATTGGTCACAAGTTGCGTTAGATATTTTAGCTCAAAAATATTTTCGCAAGGCCGGAGTTCCCGTTTATACAAAAAAACTAAAAGAAAAAGGAATTCCTGAATGGCTTCTCAGTTCAATCCCTGATGAAAAATCTATGGACGGAATGAAGGAAAACGAGAAATTCGTTTCAGAAAATGATTCAAGACAAGTTTTTCATCGTCTAGCCGGATGTTGGTCCTATTGGGGTTGGAAACATAACTATTTTGATACAGAGAAAGATGCTCGAATCTTTTACGAGGAATTATCATTTATTCTTGCATCACAAATGACAGCTCCGAACTCTCCTCAGTGGTTCAATACTGGATTACATTGGGCCTACGGTATTACAGGACCTGCTCAGGGTCATTCTTTCTGCTGTCCAGATTCTGGAGAACTAAAAAAATCTACAAATGCTTACGAACATCCACAACCACACGCTTGTTTTATTCAATCAGTTAGCGATGACCTCGTAAATGAGGGTGGAATTATGGACTTGTGGACAAGGGAGGCAAGAATTTTCAAATATGGTTCTGGAACAGGTTCTAATTTTTCAAATATTCGTGGATCAGGAGAATCCCTTTCAGGTGGAGGACAAAGCTCTGGGTTAATGAGTTTTCTGAAAATTGGGGATCGTTCAGCTGGAGCCATAAAATCAGGTGGGACAACTCGTAGAGCGGCAAAAATGGTTACCTTAGATATTGACCATCCTGATATTCAAGAATTTATTAATTGGAAAGTTCAAGAAGAACAGAAAGTTGCTGCTCTTGTTTCTGGAAGTAAACACTGCAATCAGCATATGAATGCAATTATGAATGCATGTAATAAGGAAAAACAAGCTAATCTAAATGGAGAACTATATAATCCAGAGAAAAATCTAGATCTTTCTCATGCTATTTCTGAGGCAATCAAAGCCTCAGTTCCGTCAAATTATATACAGAGAGCTATACAGTTATCAAAGCAGGGGTACGTAAGTATAGAATTCGATGAGTTAGATACAAACTGGGAAGGTGAAGGATACAGTACCGTCTCCGGACAAAACTCGAATAACTCTGTACGAGTAACTGACAAATTCATGAAAGCTGTAGAAAAAGATTCTTCTTGGGATTTGTTGAATCGTACCAATAAAAAGATTTCAGAAACTCTCAAAGCAAGAGATTTATGGGAAGATATAGGTTATGCAGCTTGGTGTTGTGCAGATCCTGGGATCCAATTTGATACAACTATTAATGATTGGCATACCTGTTCTAACGATGGAAAGATAAATGGTTCTAACCCATGCTCTGAGTATATGTTTTTAGACGATACAGCCTGTAACTTAGCATCTATGAACCTGATGAAATTTTTAGATGTTGATAAGGGAATTTTCGAAGTTGATAATTATGAACATGTAGTTAGGTTATGGACTCTAGTACTCGAAATCTCAGTTCTTATGGCTCAGTTCCCCAGTTCAGAAATTGCTCAAAGATCTTATGATTACAGAACTCTAGGCTTAGGATACGCAAATTTAGGAACTATGTTAATGGTAATGGGCATACCTTATGAGTCCGCTGAAGCTCGTGCGTGGTGCTCCTCTATTACTTCAATTATGACGGGTTGTTCATATGCAACAAGTGCAGAAATAGCAGGAGAAATTGGACCTTTCAAAAGATACGAACACAATAAAGACAATATGCTTCGCGTGATAAGAAATCATAGAAGAGTAGCCTATAATTCGCCAAAAAGTGAATATGAAAATATTTCAATTAAACCAGTTGGGATTGACCAGAAAATTTGTCCGAACTATATGCTGAAGGCAGCGCAAAAATCATGGGATAACGCTTTAAAACTAGGCGAAAAAAATGGGTATAGAAATGCCCAAGTTACTGTCATAGCTCCAACTGGAACAATAGGTTTAGTGATGGATTGCGATACCACAGGCATTGAGCCAGATTTTGCACTAGTTAAGTTCAAAAAATTAGCAGGGGGTGGGTATTTCAAAATAATCAATCAGTCCGTTCCTCTTGCATTAAGAAAGTTAGGATATTCCGAAGAAGAAACAAAAGAAATTGTTGCCCACTGCAGGGGAAAAGGAACTATAAAAAACGCTCCACATATAAACCCTGAATCTTTAATTGAGAAAGGTTTCACAGATAAAGAAATACAAAAAGTTGAGTCTGATCTTGAAGGAGCATTTGAAATTCAATATGCATTTAACAAGTATTCTTTGGGAGAAGATTTTTGTAAAGAAAATCTTAAATTAAAAGATGAACAATTAGAAGATTGGGATACTAATCTTCTTGAACTTATCGGATTTACTCAAGAACAAATACAAGAAGCAAACGATTATGTATGTGGAAAAATGACTATAGAAGATGCTCCTCATTTGAAAGAAGAACATTTATCCGTTTTTGACTGTGCAAATAAGTGTGGGAAAGATGGAAAAAGGTTTATTCCACCAACTGCTCATGTTGAAATGATGGCAGCAGCACAACCTTTCATATCTGGAGCAATAAGTAAAACAATCAATATGCCTGCAGAAAGCTCTATATCTGAAATTCAAGATATTTACAGAGATTCATGGAAATTAATGACAAAAGCAATTGCGATTTATAGAGACGGTTCAAAATTAAGTCAACCTCTTTCTTCTCAATCAGAAACAGAACTTCTCAAAAGCTCTGATTCAAAGGAAAGCACACCAACAGTATTGGCAAGACAAATCATAAAGAGATATGTATATCAATCTAGAAGAAGAAAATTACCTTCTAGAAGAGCTGGATATACTCAAAAAGCAGTAGTAGGTGGACATAAGGTATATCTGCGCACTGGCGAATATGAGGATGGTTCTATAGGTGAAATATTCATAGATATGCATAAAGAAGGGGCTGCATTTAGGAGTCTTATGAATTGTTTTGCTATTTCTATTTCTCTTGGATTACAACATGGAGTGCCAATTGATGAATTTGTGGATGCTTTTGTATTTACAAGATTTGAGCCAGGCGGAATGGTTAACGGCAATCCACACATAAAGATGTCAACTTCAATTATCGACTATATCTTCCGTGAACTCGCTATCACCTATCTCGGAAGACATGATCTTTCTCAAGTGACTCCAGAAGACTTAAGAAGTGATACAATCGGAAGACCCGAAAAAGAGATCCCTGAATTTGATGCTGAAGAAGAAGGAGAAATTGAAACTCTAGACCCAGAAGGTATATCTATTTCTGCTCCACGTAGCAATAGAGTAGAATTAGATTACGGTATAGATATAGAAAAAGAGGATGCAGTAGATATAATTTCTTCTGCACAAGGGACAGCTATTCAAGAAGCTAGAGCTAAAGGTTATGAAGGTGAAGCATGTGCAGATTGTGGACAATTCACATTAGTAAGAAATGGCACATGCCTCAAATGTATTACATGTGGCGCAACGAGTGGTTGTTCGTAAAAAATAAAAAACCTGTCGTTGGGCAAACGGGCGGACTCTGCGACAGGAAAAGGGCCAGATTTACTTTCCTTGGGGGTTAGTTTTCTGGCCCTTACCAATTGGCAAAAGAGGCATTACCTCTCTAGAAAACCTCTCAATTTCTTCAAACATAGGGTGAAACTGTAATAAAAACAGTTCTACACCTTCTTTGTTAAACTCTATCATTCTTTCACAAATTGTATCTGCACTACCTACAAGATCCGCAGCAATTCCACCGTTTGAACCAATGCCTTTTGAACGAGAACTTGTCTTTTTATGAATAGCATCTTTATCAACACCCTGTAATTCTTCAGAAACTCCCAATGATTTTATCAACCTTTCTAATTCTTCCTCAGCCTCAGAATCTGTTTTTCTACAAATCACAAATGCACTCATCCCGAATTTCAAATCTTTTTTGTAAATTGCATTTTCTTTTTTCACTCGAGAAATTAAATCTTTCGCTAAAGACAACGGACGACCGTTAAAAAGAAAAACATCGGCCGCTCTTGCAGCCAGATGAATTGCTGCATCCGATTCTCCACCAAAATATATTGTAGGCCAAGGTTTTCTTACTGGAAGAGGTGAAGTAATTCCTTGATTAATTTTAAAAAAATTTCCATTAAAATCAAATACTTCTCCTTCCCAAAATTTTTTTAAAATTTCAATCACTTCTGAAGAAATATCATATCTTTTATCATGTTCAGGAAAAGGGATCCCATTCATATCGTGTTCCAAACCCCACCATCCTGAAACTATATTAATAGCAAATCGACCTTTACTTATACGATCAAGATTTGCTCCCATCTGAGCCACTAAACCTGGGTGTCTATATGCACTTCTACTTGCTACGATCAATTCAATAGAATTTGTGATGGGTGCTAAAGCTGATGCAGTAACCCATGCCTCCAAAATAGGAGCTTCTATTCCCTTTGTACTATTTAAACTACGATCTAAGAGCAAAACGCTATGAAAACCAAGAGATTCAGCATATTGAATATACTTTGCATTAAAATCAAAAGTAGCTTCCGTAACAGAAGATGGTTCTTCTTTTTGCCCTAAAAAGGACCCCCAAACAGGGGCCCAAATTCCAAGTTTAATAGGTGGCATAAGAACTAAGACTTTTTATCGAAATCTGATTCCTGAAATTCTATACGTGAACCAGGAGGTTCAACTACTAAGTGAAGTGCTTCCGCTAAACGACCTGACAAATTCCACATTCCACAAATAAATGTTAGTTCTACAATCTCACGACTAGAAAAATATTTTTTCATTTCTGAAAAAGAGAGGTCATCACTCTTTGCAGTTAATTTTGTTACGCTGTCTGCCCATCTAATAACTGCTTTCTCTTTATCATTAAAGAGAGTCGTTTCTTTCCATTTTTCTCCTTCAAGTAAGGCAATCTGTTCTTCTGTCAGACCTAGAGCTCGACCGAGCTCAACATTATGTCCTACTCAATTATTACATTCAGTTAACAGCGCAGTTTTGACAATACATAATTCCATATGGCGAATGTAATCTGGATCTGTTTTTAAACGATTCGTTCTTAGTTTTTGATCCAACAACATCCAAGCTTCCATTGTAGGGGGTGCATTTGCAAGAAGTTGTAAAAATCTAGGTACAGTACCCCACATTTTTAAAGACCACTCATAAAGAGGATCTAATTCCTTTTCTAAATCATTCGGGATATTGTCTGGCGATACAAAAGGAATACGTGGAAGTGGACAAGCCATCATTTCATCTGTGATGCCAAGATCTTCAGGCAGGTTACTAGAACTATTTATTGTCATTTCAGAAACCCTCATATTGTTGAATCAAGACACTTTTTCGAGTGAGTCTATTGCTTCTTTTAAATTATCAGGTGAAACAGGTATCGAAAAGACAGTAGTTCCTACAGCATCCTGTATAGCATTTCCAATTGCGGCAGCTGTAGCACAAATGGGGGGTTCACCAACTCCACGAGCCCCATAAGGAGTTCCCTTTGCAGGATTTTCTAGTAAAAATACTTCGAGTTTTGGCAAATCAAGACTAGTTGGCAACAAATAATCGTGTAAACTTTCCCCTGAAAGTTTACCCTCAAGATTTTGTGATAATTCTTCTAATAATGCAATTCCCATACCCTGAATCATTGCTCCTTCAATTTGCCCAGCTACTGAAAGAGGATTAATAGCAAATCCAACATCTTGTACACAAACTAAACGTAAAACTTTCACTTCGCCAATTTCTGGGTTTACTGCAACTTCAGCAATTTGTGCAGTATAAATAGGACAAGGAGGTGGAGCTTCACTTTCGCCTTCCCCTATTATATATCCAAGGATTTGAGGTGCAGATTTAGCAACTGCAGATAAACTAATAGATCTATCTGGGGAAGATTGAACAAAAACAAGACCATTTTCGATTTGCAAGTCATCTGGATTCGCTTCTAATTTAGAAGACGCTACTTTAAGAATTTTAGACCGTGCATCTTTAGCGGCTTTCAAAACTGCGGCACCAAGAGAACGTGTAACCATACTACCAGCAGCACGAATTGATTCTGGTGCAGTGTCAGTATCACCCGAATCAAATCTAACTTTGTCTAGTCCAACACCAAGTTCCTCCGCGGCTAATTGACAAAGAGAAGTGCTTGAACCTGTAAGATTTACTGAGCCACCAACAAGATGAAAACTTCCATCATCATTTAGACGAATCGTACAACTTGCTGCACCACCTGGACCAGGCCAATATCCAAAAGCTATTCCCCTTCCAGGCAACCATCCTTCCGAAATAAGTGAAGAATCTATCTCTATTGGAGACCCCCAATCTCCTTCCTCAACCACTTTTTCTAAAACCGCGCTTATGGACCCTTCTTTATATTCTCCATCAGAGTATGGACCACCAGAAGGAACAATTTTATCTCCAGGTTGTAATGCATTCTTTCTTCGAAATTCAACAGGATCTATTCCGATCTCTCGCGCAACAATATCCGTATGAACTTCCATAGCGTAATGGTATTGAGGTCCACTTGGTGCTCGAACAGGACCTGAAACAGGACCATTAGTATAAGTTGTACATGCTTTAATATGAAAATTAGGAATGTTATAAGTTGCTGTAGCAAGAGCCATTTTACTGCTACACTGCATAGGAGCACCATCTGCATATGCTCCATGTCCCATTGTCACATCTATATCACGTGCAATGATTTCTCCATCCTTGGAAACCCCTGTCTTTATACTTATAACATGAGGATGGCGAGGATTAACTGCTCTGTGATCATCTTCACGGCTCATCTCGTAATGGATAGGTCTATTTGTCTTTAAAGCCAATAGAGCAACTATGTGCTCAACTGTGGACCTAATTTTTGCACCAAAACCACCACCAATTTCTGTTGGAATAACTCTTACTTTAGTATGGGGTAGCTGTAACGCATCACAAACACCATTCCTAATATCATAAGGAGATTGAGTTGACGTCCAAATGGTAACTTTACCGTCACCACTAGGTTCAACTAAACAAGCATGAGGCTCTATATATGCTGCATGTACATACCCAGTCTGAAAAGTATGTTCGAAAATAAAATCTGAATTCTCGAATCCCTCTTCTATATTTCCTATTCCTTTTTCAAATCGTGCAATAACTCTTCCGTCACTCTCAGGTCCAAGATTAAGATTTTTCCATTCCTTATGAATAATTGGACCCTCTCCATTCCTTGCATCTAAAGCACTAACAACCGGCTGTAGTACTTTATACTTTATCTCTAAAGCCTCCGATGCAGCTATAGCAGCTTCACGACTCTCTGCAGCAATTGCAGCAACAGGATCTCCTTCAAATCTCACATATCCATCCTTTGCAAACCATGTTCTATCTTTAATAGAACCTCCAAATCTGTTTTTCGGACTATTTTCCCGAGTTAAAACTGCACGAACTCCAGGAATTTGAATAGCTTTACTTACATCAATACTCAAAACTTTTGCAAATGCGTGTTTACTACCTACAATCATTCCAATTAAGGTTCTAGAACTTGTCTTATCTGCACCAAATCTAGCTGTACCAAGAACCTTGTCAGAAGCATCTATGCGAGAAAATCCCTTTCCTGCAACTTTATAATCGGACATAAGAATCCCCAAAAAATTACGTTAAATAAAATTATTTAAAAACATTAATCACAATTAGGAGGCTTCACACCATTTATAACACGAACTTTAGTTTTAATGTTACCTCTAACATTAAAATCCCCCTCAATTTTTACCCATTTAGGCTCACAACAAATCAAAAAATCATCAAGGATCAGATTTACTACTTCTTCATGGAAATGTTCTTCGTTCCGAAAGCGATTGATATACAATTTCAAAGATTTTAATTCAACAATTCTTTCTTTAGGAACATATTGAATATAGATTGTAGCAAAATCGGGGAAATTACTGATAGGACATAAACAAGTAAATTCTGGGATTGAAAAAGAAATCACATAGTCCCTATTTTCTGAGGGATTATTCACACCTATGAGTTTAGCCTCATCTATCATCTTTGCCCCATATTTCAATTTTTCATTCATTATACTTCCTTTTTTAAGTCCCTGGATACAAATTTACTAACAGCGCACCATCTTCTCTCGCAACAAAGACATCATGTGCCTTTTGATAGTCTTTCAATGGGAAACTATGAGTTATATAGGGTTTTACTTGTATCCTTTTATTCTTTATAAGCGAAATTACTTCATCTCCACAATTTGGATTAGCACGAACTCCTGTAATATCCATTTCTTCTAGTACGACTCTCTTCCAAGCCAAATCTGGAATGTTATCAGGAATTCCAGTAATAGCAATTCGAGCTCCTTTTCCTGCACAATCAACCGTCCATTTAAAACTTTCGGTAGTGCCAGCAGTTTCCAAAACTACTTGTGCTTTTTCTCCCCTAGTCAAATCATCAATTTTCTCAGGCACTCCACCCTCTCTATAATTTACAACTTCAGCACCCTGTTCGGACAAAATATCTAATCTCTTTCCTCCACCAACTACTATAATTCTCCCGGCACCAAGTGCTTTTGCACATTCATAAGCGAATACTCCAATTGGTCCAGAACCTAAAACAACTACAGTATCTCCTGGGTTTACAGAAGCTCTTTTCACTGTCCAAAGCCCACATCCAACAGGATCAACTGCAGATCCAAATTCAAAGGGAAACTCTTCCGGCATCCTATGTAAGGAACGAATATTATTGACTACATATTCTGCATAAGAACCCTGAGAGACATGTCCATATTGCCTATGACCTGTGGAATCTTTCCCATAATTAAGACATAAATTGTAACGACCTGTCAGACAAGACCGACAAGAACCGCAACCCGCATGACTGGTGCCTGCAACGTGGTCTCCAAGTTTGAAATTAGAAGCTTCTGTCATCGGTCCAAGTCCAACAATTTCTCCAGACCATTCATGTCCAAGAATAGCAGGAAATTTTCTAGGCCAACGAGGAAGATGACTTCCTTTTATGATCTCTATATCAGTCCCACAAATTGTCGTGCATTTAACATGAACAAGCACTTCAGAAGGACCAGGTATAGGAGTAGCAACTTCTTTAACTTGTAAATCTCCAGGAGCATTTAATATAACAGCTTCCATACTTTTATTAACTTTTTTATTGTAATGAACCTGATTAAGATCAGACAAAACAATCTCCTAAAATTAGAATAAGACAATTGTACATTAAGTTAAATAAATACTCATAATACCAATTGTATTTAAACTTAAATTACTTTGTATGCGAATCAACTTTTTCACGTGGCAACCATTTACCCGTATATATCCACTTAAAAAAGATTGAAATATCATTACCAATTAGTGAAATGACTGGAACTAATATTAAGGTTATAAATGTAGCAAACAAGAGTCCAAAACAAAGACTTATAGCCATCGGAATTAGGAACTGTGCTTGAAAACTTTTTTCGAGTAACATTGGACCAAGTCCTGACGCAGTAGTCAAAGTTGTCAATACAATAGCTCTCCATCTAGAAATACCAGCATGTAGAAGAGCCTTCTCGTATGTAAATCCTTCTTTTAGAAATCTATTTACGAAGTCCAAAAAAACTAGAGAATCATTTACAACAACACCAGATAAAGCAACTATACCCATAAGACTTAAAATTGAAATGTCGTAACCCATAATTACGTGACCAGCGACAGCTCCAACAAAACCAAAAGGAATAGCACTCATTACAACAATAGGTTGAAAGTAACTTCTAAATAATAATGAAAGAATCGCATAAATAACGAGAGAAGCAAAAATAAATCCTCTTCCTAAACTACTAATCGACTCTCTAGATTCTCTGGCTTGACCTTCAAACTGGAAACGGACATCGGGAAAACGAGATTCTAATTTTGGCAAAATGCTTCTTTTTAGATTTGAAATTATTTCAGAGGGATTCGCAACTTCATCATTCACTTCTCCACTTACTGTAATAAAACGCTTTTTATCAACTCTCTTAATTTCATCTAATCCTCTTACAATGTTAATTTTCGCAACTTCATAGAAAGGGATTTCCGAACCTGTTTTAGTTTTGATCCTTATATTTTCAATATCTGAAATAGCATTTCGTTCTTTTCTAGGATATCTAAGTTTTACTTTGACCTCATCATTCCCTCTTTGAATTCTAATTACCTGAAGTCCAAAAAAGCGTGAGCGTATTTGTCTAGCCAAATCATCTAAATTCAATCCCAACACTCTAGCTTGAGGTTTCAATAGTGTTTGAATTTCCATTTTCCCGGGTCTAAAATCATCTTCGATGTCAAATACTCCAGAATATTTCAATAATTCTTCTTTTAGAATATTTGAAACATCTCTTAATTGAGTAAGATCTTTCCCTGAAATGCCTATTTCTATAGGTTTCCCTCCTGGTGGTCTCCCACCTGATCTTCCATATACAAGACTAACAACGCCAGGGATCTCTCCTGTTCTCTTTCTCCAATCATTTATTATCTCTGAACTATTAATCCCTCTCTGTTCTGAAGGAAGCATTTCTACTATTAGATGTGCAGCATGTGAACCCTTTACTCCATATCTATTAGGAACAATTTGTTCTCCCAAGATCGTAAAAACCTGTTTGACTACTTTTTTTCCAGTTTGTTTTTCAAAATTTTCACTAGAATCCATAATTGCTTTTTCTAATACTTTCATTGCTTTTGAAGTTTGTTCTATAGGAGTACCTCTTTGAAATAGTAATTTGGCTTGGATCCAATCAGAGTCAAAGTTTGGAAAAAAATAAAAACGAATATGTCCACCTAAAACCAATCCCACCGTTAAAAGTAGGACCGCAAGACCTGAAGATAAAACAAAATATCTTGCTTTCAAAGAAAAAATGAGTAACGGTCTGTAAATCTTATGTATTAAAAAATAAATCGTACGTTCTACATGATTTCGAATTCTACTTCCAAAGGTTCCTGGTCTAGGTAATTTCACCCAGTTTGCAAGGTGATTAGGAAGAATAAAAAATGCCTCTATAACTGAAGCGATAAGTGCAGCAATAACTGCAATTGGTATAATTTCCATAAATTTTCCCATGGTCCCGGTAACCATCATAAGAGGTACAAAAGCAACAATAGTAGTGGTAACTGTTGCAAAAACAGGGAACGCAACTTCCTTTGTCCCGTTAATAGAGGCATCAATAAAATTTTCTCCTTTTTGCATATGAGAGAAAATATTCTCTGCAATCACTATTGCGTCATCAACCAAAATTCCAAGAACCATAATAAACGCAAACATAGAAATCATATTCAAAGTCCCACCTACAAAGGTTATAAAACCTAATGCGGTCATGAGCGCAACAGGCAATCCCATAGCAACCCAAAAAGATAGGCGTATATTTAAAAATAACCATAAAGACAAGAAAACAAGAATAAGACCCGTTCTACCATTTCTAAGCAATAGACTTAGTCTGTCTTGAATCATACGTGAAGTATCACCCCAATAATTCAGATCTAATCCATTTGATAGTATTGTTTTTTTCTTTTCTACATATTTTTTTACAATCTCTGATATCTGCAATGCATCTTCATCCTCAGTTCTATAAATACTAATCAAGGATGCGGGTTTACCATTAAATCTTCCAGATGTATCCATTTCATCAAAACTATCGATAACAGTTGCCACATCACCAAGTCTTAGAATAGTTCCATCTTTCTTAACCAAAAGCTCTAATTTTTCAAATTCTAATCCAGTATATAATTTCCCAACTGTTCGAATTCTTATTCTATTCTGCTTTGAACGTATATCACCACCAGTAAGTTCTAGGACATTTTTTTTGATAATTTCTGAAAGTTTTGTAAATGTTAAGTTATATCTTCTTAAGTTTTCTTCAGAAACCTCAATGGATATCTCCCAGTTACGAAGACCACCAACCACCACCCTAGAAATACCATTTAAAAGTAATAGTTCATCTTTAATTTCTTGTGACTTTCTCTTCAAAACTGATTCACTCACATTGCCAAATAAAGAAACATGAATTACCTGATGCATCTGCTTCACTTCTGTAATAATTGGTCTTTCAACATCTTCAGGAAATGTATTAATCCTATTTACTTGATCTTTGACATCTTCCATAACTTTTGAAGGGGTTTTCCAAGATTCAACTTGGACAACTGTGGAACATCGACTCTCTAATGCTAATGATGTAATTTTTTTAATGCCCTCTACTTTTGACAATGATTCTTCTACTTTTATACAAATACCTTTTTCTACTTCTTCAGGACTTGAACCATCCCAATTAACATCTACACGTATTCTATCAAGAGAGAATTGAGGAATAAGTTCACTTCTAATATTCCATAATGAAAACAGACCAAAAATGATTAAGATAATCATCAAAAGATTTGAAAAAACAGAATTTCTTGCAGACCATGAAATAAGATTACTCATCTCACGGATTCCTTATACTTGTATCAGAAACTATTTTTCTTAATTTCATTCCGTCCACGGCATCTGGTAATGGAGAAGTAATCACTTTGTCTCCATCTTTAAGACCATTTTTTACGAACACATAATTCATCGTTTTTCTTAAAATATCTATTTTTCTAATATTTAATTTTGAATTTTCATAAAGAAAAACAGTATCAGTTATTTTTCCTTTCTTAGAAGTACTCTTTACTGAAAAACGTGGAAGGGCAAAAACACCGGGAACTGAAATACCTTTAATTCTTATAGAAACAAACATTCCTACTGTTAAAGGAGTATTTTGACGACTAGACAAAATTTCAGATGGATTTATTGCTTCCACAATTATAGAAAGGGTTCGAGTTGAACTATCAAGGCCTGAATCTACTCTTGAAACTTTGCCATTCCACTGTAAAGATTTTCCAAATTTATTCCACTTTATTTCTGCTAAAGGATAAACCCTTTTATCATTTTTTCTAGATAGTTCTAATTTCCTAAAACGCAATTCAGGAAAAACCCAACGAGCTTCTTCTACCGGTATAGAAACCGGAATTTCTACTGAAGAAATCTCATATATTTTTCCATATGCATTCCCTTGTTGTAAATAATCACCTACTTCTACTTTCGCTAAGCTAACTCTAGAATCAAAAGGTGCATAAAACTTAGCTTTCTTCAAATCTATCAATGATCTATCTAATTCAACCTTAACAATTTCTATAGATTTTTTTTTCTGTTCTAATTGAGATGGAATTAAGGCTAAACTATTTTTTACAGATTGAACTACTCTCTCTTGCCTTAAATAAGATTCCACCACTCTTTCATATTCTTGTTGAGAAATTACTTGTTTTTGCCTTATTTCTTTCTTTCTATCTAATTCTTTCTTAATTACATCTAAATGTTTAGTAGCAATATTAAGTTCCGCCTGAAAATTACTTTTTGATTGTGCTAAATTCTTTATGTCAGATTTTAATTTCTCAATCTCTGCTTTCTTTTGCCTAACAGAAAGACTGTAACTAACAGGATCAACCTCAAAGAGCAAATCTCCCTTTTTAACAAAATCCCCGTTTCTAAATTTCTTAGAGCAAAAAACTACTCTTCCGGATACTTCAGGAATTATATTTATTTCAGTTTTAGGTTTTACTGTTCCATAACCCGAAACCCAAAAAGTTGTGTCTTTCTTTCGGACCTCAATTGTCTTAACCAATCGTCCAATAATCTCAGAATTCTTTTTTTTAGGAATTGGTTCATTTTCAATGAGTTTTTTGAACAAGAAAAAAGAACTTGCTAAAACTATTAAAGAACCTAATAGAAACCATTTTTGCCTACTCATTTAACCTCCGAAATACTCCTAAATAGTTGAATTCAAAAATGAAATTTCAACATAAAATTAATAGCAGACTTTAGATATATTTGAAACAGAAAATATAGAAATGAAATTTTAGATTTTTACACCCAGAACTTTTTTGCATGCATCTACTATATTACCTGAATTTGGAAGAACAAAATCTTCAAGCGAAGGTTCGAAGGGTATAGGAGCATTTAAAGCTGCAACCCTTTCAATAGGAGCATCTAGATAATCAAACGCTTCCTCCTGTATCGACGCGGAAATTTCAGACCCAACACCACTACGTAAATGTCCTTCTTCTACTATCACACATCGATTAGTTTTTCTTACAGATTCAGCAATAGTTGCTACATCAAGTGGAGCAATTGTTCGGGGATCAACTATTTCTACATTAATCCCTTCATCTTCTAAAATATCAGCGGCAGCTAAACAATTCTGTACCTGATAGCCAATTCCTATCAAAGTTACATCTGTACCCGAACGTTTAATAGAAGCTTGTCCAAAAGGGACTAGATGTTCTCCTTCGGGAACTTCTCCTTTTAGCTTATAGATCATCTTATGTTCTACAAATAAAACTGGATTATCATCTCGTATAGCCGATTTCATCAGGCCCTTTGCATCTGCTGGATCACTCGGTACAGCAACCTTAATACCTGGAATCTGCATAAACCAAGCTTCCAAACATTGACTATGAGTTGAACCATATTGAACACCACCACCACTTGGTGTTCTAACTACAAGAGGAACACTTAACTGTCCACCAAGCATATAACGAAGCTTTGCCGCTTGATTTACTAAGGGATCCATAGCTAACATGATAAAATCCATAAACATGATTTCTATAATGGGCCTATAACCAGCCATTGCAGCTCCAACTCCAGCACCAACTATACCTAATTCACTTATTGGAGTATCACGAACTCGATCCTTCCCAAAGCGATCCATAAGACCCTTAGAAACACCAAACACATAAGCTAATTCTACATCCTCTCCCATTACTATTACTTTTTCATTCGCTTCCATTTCTTCAAAATGGGCTTCGTTGAGTGCATCAACAAAAGTCATCTGTTTATTCATTCAAAATCTCCGTTTAAAAAACTAAATAAATCAAGCAAAAACATCTTCCAATGCAGACTCTAATGTTGCTACAGGACTAGATTCACAAAATTTCATAGCTTCATCCATTTCTTTTTTTACAGCATCTAAATGTGTTTTCTTCTGAGCTTTGGTTAAGGACAATAATTTCTCAACAAGCAGAAGAGGATCTCTTTTGCGCCATTCATCAACCTCTTCTTTAGTCCTGTAAGGTCCAAATTGAGGATCTCCCCTTGAATGTCCAAAAAATCGATATGTCTTTCCTTCAATAAGTGTAGGACCTTCTCCATTTCTAGCTCTTTGAACGGCCTCTGCAGTTGCTTCATACACCGAAACAACATCCATGCCATCTATAGTTATTCCTGGAGCATTATATCCTTGTGATCTAACACTTATATCAGATACAGAAGTTGAACGGTCTACATGATAAGACACAGCATAATGATTATTCTCACAAAAGAATATCACTGGAAGTTTCCAAATAGCACATAAATTCATAGATTCATGAAAACTACCTTGGTTTGAAGCGCCATCACCAAAAAAAACAACTACCACTCTTCCTTTTCCCTCTAATTGATATGCTAATCCCAGTCCGGCAGCCATAGGCATGTTTGCACCCACAACGGAATGCGCACCATAATGACCTTTTGAAATGTCTGCAATATGCATGGAGCCACCTTTCCCCCTGCATAATCCTGTAGATTTTCCTAACATTTCAGCCATCATTTCTCTCAAACGTGTGCCTTTTGCAATCGAATGACCATGACCTCTGTGTGTAGTAAGAATTGCATCGTCTTTATTGAGAGCAGAACAAACACCCACAGAACAAGCTTCTTGTCCAATACAAACGTGAACTGCTCCTTTAATATCACCACTCATAAACAAGTCATCTGTCTTTTCTTCAAATTTTCTGATTAAAAGCATAGTACGATACATTTTATTTATTTCTCTTTTGTTCAGAGACTTACTAGTCGCTTTTGTTTTTTTTCTAGTTCTAGATACCAATCAACTTCCTCCGAAATATTAATGAAAATGTAATATCCAATATGAATACCATAGGAACAGTTAAGGTTACAAATAAATAAAAATTTAAAAATCTTTTCAAAAAACAATTTCAAAAACATACTTAAAAAACAAGTACTTTTAAGATACATAGTTAAATATTGGACTTAATTCCTAGTAGAAATAAAAAATAAAAGATTTAAAATTTCTTTAAAACATTATATTTTAAGAACAATTCATTATTTTTTTTTTCGAATTTCTCTAATTCTAAATTAACAAAATCAGGACCTAAAAAACCCTTGCCATCTAAAATGGTAGGAGAATTTGCTCCTCCAGCCAAAAATGGAGTTACCGTAATGTGAAGAGAGTCAACAAGATTTTCCTTAATAAAACTCCAATGTATTGTTCCTCCACCCTCCAATAATACTTTACGAAAATTTCTTTTCTTCAAAAATTCTAAAATAGAAGATGGAGATACCTCCTCAGTAGGAAAAACTATAACTTCAGCCTGACCTTCAGAAAAATTTCTTGTCTTTTCCTCCCCATTTATTCCAGTAAAAATAAACTGAACAAGTTCACTTGCGAACCAATTACATCTCTTAGGAATATTACCGGTTCTTGTTATAACACCACTAGCGGGTTGAGAAGACTTGCCTTGTTCTAAACGATGATGAATAAACTCTTGTTCTCTAACCTTTGCAGTACAATTAGCAATTCTAAGAGTTTCTGCCCCCCAAATGATAATATCTGACTCTGCTCTTAGACGATCCATTTCTTGACGATCTTCCTTACTTCCAAAACTAAAATTTGAACCATCATAGCTTGCAATTTTTCCATCTAAAGTCATGGCCATATTAATTGTGACAGACAAATTGGAAGAATTCATTCAATAAACCTCCTGGAAAACATTGGAAACTACTATTTGATCTTAAATAGATAAATCTTCTAATATAATTAATATTTTAACTATGTCGGAAGAAAGGGGAAAGTGTTGAACAATCTAAATCAAAATTTCGATACAGAGACTATTAACTTTCAAAAATTAAATTTAGGACCTTATAGTAATAATGTATATATTTTAACATGCAAAAAAAGTAAAAAGTCGATCATTATTGATACATCACACTCCAGTCAAGAAATATTATCTGCATGCAAAGGAACAGAAGTTCAATTCATCCTTCAAACTCATTGTCATGGAGATCATATTGACGCTTTAGATGAAATCAGAGAAATAACTGGAGTCCCGCTTGGACTTCACAAAAAAGATAAAGAAGAATTTGGCATTTCTGCAGATTTTGAATTAAAAGATGGAGAATTTGTTAAATTTGGAGATGTATCTATAAAATGTATACATACTCCGGGACACTCAAAAGGGATGACAATGTTTTACTTTACTGGACACTGTATTTGTGGAGATACTATTTTCCCAGGAGGACCCGGAAAAACTTGGTCCCATGAACAACTTCTTCAGCTTTTGAAATCGATCAAGGAAAAGGTTTTAAAACTACCTAAGGAAACGATTTTGTATCCCGGACATGGTGAAAATACAACAGTAGCAGAGAGCGAAATTTTAGTTTCTAAATACGAGTTGAATGGAAACCCTAAGAAAGAAGACTTTGGCGATATTACTTGGGAATAACTTTTTATAATAAGGGAAAATTATGAATAATATTTTTTTTGATCATGTACATATAATTAGTCAAAACCCAGAAGAATCTGCAAAATGGTTCGAAGAAATTCTTGGAGGGGAAAAAGCAGAAACTGTTGAAATTCAAGGAGCACCTCAAATATATGTTTTATTTGAAGGGGCAAAAGTAATTATTCGAGGACAGAGAAATAGAGAAACAGCATATGACAAAAATGAAGTTCAATGGGGCACTGATCACTTTGCATTTCAGGTCAAATCAAATTTCCATGAATACTGTGATGATTTAAAATCTAAAGGGGTAAAATTTACACTTGAGCCGACTCAATTTAACCCTTCAACTTTGATTGCCTTCATTGAAGCACCAGACGGAGTAAGCATTGAACTGCTTCAGAGAAAATAAATATCCTATATTAATTTTAGTTCTTATAACATTTTTATTTTTCAAAGAATCTGTCTTTTCAGAAAATAGGGAAATTTTTCCTGAAACTCCTCTCGGTATGGATGAGGTGCCTATTCCTGACAAAAACGTCATAACCAGATCAAAATACGAATTAGGAAAAATGCTTTTTTTTGAAAAACGACTATCTCTCGACAATACTGTTTCATGTGCCAGTTGCCACAACCCTAAATACGGATTTAGCAACAACAGACAATATGGAGTAGGCATAGGAGGAAAGTTGGGGAAAAGAAATGTCCCTACAATTATTAATGCTGCATATAATGACTTTCAGTTTTGGGACGGAAGAGCAAAAAGTTTAGAAGAACAAGCAAAATCTCCTATCTTGGAAAAATCAGAAATGGGAGCTAATTTAGATAAGATAATACAATTTCTTGAAAATACTCCGATCTATAAAGATAAATTCAAATCTGCTTTTGGGAAAAAAACAATTAACCTCGAATTAATTGTTAGTGCGATAGCTAGTTTTGAGAGAACTATCTTGTCTGGAAATTCTCCTTTCGATTATTGGAAATATGGAGGCAAAAAAAACGCAATTTCTGAAGAAGCTAAGAAAGGATTTTTGATTTTCAAAAAAAAAGGGAAATGTGTTAAGTGTCATTTAGTCGATGAATTTAGCGCTCCTTTTACTGACAACCAATTTCATAACTTAGGGATAGGCCTTGATAAGGGGAAACGTGAAATTGGAAGAGAGGCAGTAACTCGAAGAAAAATTGATAAGGGGAAATTTAAAACTCCAACTCTTAGAAATATCTCTCAAACTTCTCCTTACATGCATGACGGACGTTTCAAAACTTTGAGAGAAGTTATTGATTTCTATGTCCAAGGTGGAATAGAAAATCCAAACTTAGATCCAGATATGGGAAAGTTAGATCTTACAGAAAAAGAAAAGCTGAATCTAGAATCTTTTTTAAGAACTCTTGATGGAAAGATTATTAAAATAAAATGAATTTCAATAAACTATTTCCTTTATTCATAATTCTCACGTCTCTAATTTTCATAATTGAAAAAAAGACTATATCTGAAAGCAGAACTTTCCTACAAAAAAAAGTTAAAATTAACAAAAAAGATCAAGAAAATCTACTTTTTTCTCTTGGATGTAATAGTTGCCATACATTCCAAGGACCCTCAGAGAAAATTCCTTTAAATGCAAGAAAGAAAATCAAAGGCCCTAATTTATGGATAGCAGGGAACAAATATCAAAAGAAATATTTAGAAACTTGGTTACAAAAACCTACTCCTATAAGAGGTGTTGTTTGGGGAACCATGAAAAAAGGACCTTTTCAGCATCCCTCACTTCCCTCTCAAAAAGCAAAAATTATTTCTTCTCTTTTGCAAAACTATAAAGACTTACAAATAAGAACGGGAACTGTTCCTAAGTGGAAAAAAATGCCAAGAAGAATGCTTCGCAGAGCAAGAATTTTATTTCAAAAAAAGACCCCTTGTTACTCCTGTCATAAAGTTTATATAAGAAAAACTGTATATAGAACACCTATCAAAGTCGGAGGAGAAAGCGGTCCTTCATTTATAAACGCAGGAAAAAGATTAAAAGCCGATTTCATCTACTTTTTCTTAAAGAATCCAAAAAGATATAATCCCAATGGAAGAATGCCTGTTTTTGGAGACAAAGCTTTCCACGTATTAAATGAAACTGATATGGTTGCATTATCTGCTTACATTATGTCTTTCAGGTGAATAGAAAATGAAAACAAAAGTCATTTTTAGCTTTCTATTATTATTTTGTTCATCTTTTGTAAATTCAGGATATACAGAAGATAAGTTTAAGGAAACAAGAGAGATCTTCAATTGGCATTGTTCTCAGTGCCATGGTCCTTTGGGAAATGGAAAAGGAGTTAATAACAATAACAGATTACCCGTCAGTCCCCGAAATTTGACTGACGGAAAAGATATGTCTCAATTCTCTAATGCAGATATGATTCGTACTATAACTAAAGGTGGTCCATCCAATGATTTATCTCCTATAATGCCTTCTTGGGGAAACACTATTTCTGAAAAAGAGATTAAAAATCTCGTCCTCTTTATTAGACATTTA